>JAITQU010000063.1 GCA_031288735.1 Christensenellaceae bacterium | reverse complement strand
CGTTTTAAAGCTATAGTTTACCAATAATCACTCGCTATGGGCATTCAATACTTTGTTGTACAAACGATATTCATTTTCTTGAGGACTAATAAAAATGGTGCGAATTACCAAAGACGGGTAAAATTTTTTAAATTAAGGCTAATTTATGGTGAATTCCTATATTACAAAAATTGTGATTTTATTTTAATTAAATAAATTGTGCATTCTTGCGGTCTGGAAATAACTCGTATTATGCGACAATTCATTTTACATTCTACACATTCTTAAAACTGCTATTATTTTGCAATTTAGTTGATTTTTGTGTTAGTATGTATTACTATAACGTCAAGCAGTGTTTTAATATTTGGAGGCGAACTTATAATGGAAGCTGACAACTTTATAGAAGACATCATAGTCAATGACCTCAAAGTCCAAAAAGTTACAACAGTTTGTACTCGATTTCCACCAGAGCCAAACGGTTATTTGCATATAGGCCACTGCAAAAGCATTTCTATTAATTTTGGTATAAGCAATAAATTTAAAGGCATTTGCAACCTACGCCTTGATGATACAAACCCTACAAAAGAAGACGTTGAATACGTTGATTCTATAAAAGAGGACATTGTTTGGCTTGGATACAAATGGGATGCCGAATTGTATGCATCAGATTATTTTGATATTACCTATAATTGTGCGATCAAACTTATAGAAAAAGGGTTAGCTTACGTTTGTGATTTTTCCGCTGAACAGATCCATGCGACACGAGGAACTCTTACCGATCCTGGACTAGAAAGTCCCTTTCGAAATCGAACCATAAGCGAGAATCTTCGCCTCTTCGATGAAATGAAAAATGGCAAATATCCTGATGGAAGTAAGGTTTTGCGTGCAAAAATAGACATGTCAAGTCCAAATATCAATATGCGAGATCCCGTGATATATCGCATTCTCCGTGCCAATCATCACCGGACTAAGGATAAATGGCTAATTTATCCAATGTATGATTTTGCTCATCCTATTGGGGATGCCGCAGAAGGTATTACTCATTCTATTTGCACATTGGAATTTGAAGACCATCGCCCACTATATGATTGGGTAGTAAATAATTGTGATTTCCCCGATCCGAAGCCTAGGCAGATTGAATTTGCACGACTAAATATCAAAAACACAGTTATGTCAAAACGCTATTTAAAAAAATTAGTTGATACTGGTTTTGTAGACGGCTGGAACGATCCACGGATGCCGACGATTTGTGGGCTAAGGAAGCGAGGCTTCCCGCCTGAAGCCATTCGCGAATTTTGTTTACGTGTAGGTGTAGCAAAGGCAAACTCCGAGGTTGATCCTATGCTACTAGATTTTTGTGTGAGAGAAAATCTAAATATTAACGCTGATAGAGCTATGGTAGTCGAGCATCCATTGAAAGTTATCATCGAAAATATTTTAGAGGATGAGTCCTTCGTTTTTTCTATCGAAAACAACCCAAATCTACCTGAATCGGGTTCTCATACTATCATTTTGCGCCGTGAACTATATATTGACTCATCAGACTTTTCACTAGCACCTCCACCCAAATATCACAGACTTGTTGAAAACGGCTTAGTTAGATTAAAGGGTGGGTTTATAATAGAGCACAAGAAGACAGAGCTTAACGATGATGGCACACCAAACACACTAATATGCTCATACATTCCTAATAGTGCTCAAGGCGGAATAAATTCCTCAATGAAAGTTAAAGGGGTAATTCAGTGGGTATCCATTACGGATGCAGTTGATGTTGATCTTTACAAATATAATTCCCTATTGAATGACCCAGTTAATGGTGTTCTAGATTTCAATGAAAGACTCAATTATGATTCTCTCAATATAACAAGGCAAGCAAAAGCTGAACCATTCGTTCTCCTAGGTGACCCGAATAAAAGATTCCAATTTATGCGCATGGCATACTATATAAGGATGCCTAGTCAAGCTCTCGAATCGCCTAAATTTTGTTTAATCGTTTCATTAAAAGACAAATTCAATGTAATGCACTAATTTGAAGCATTCTTAAACTTTTATTAGTTGTCAAAATATAGATTCTTACCTCTCGTGTTTTTCTAATTTGCATAAAGTACTAGTCAAACTTGTCTGTAAAGATCCTTTCACCTGGTTAAATCAATGCAATATTTCAAATTCGCATTTTGACACAACTCATCTATTAATCTATTAATCGTTCTACTGCTGTTGACTGTGACGCTTATTTATAGTTTAAAATTAATTTGTCATCTTTATTAGAGTCAATTTATATGTGAAATGTTTGCTAAAATTGATTTTGCTATTGTTTTTTTGTGTCTAAACTAGTATAATATAATATGCGTTTGAACAGATTAAGACACCGATAAGTCAAAAAATACTTAAAGCTAAGTCTATTGAATATGTCTTTGTATATACAGTAACTTTCGACTACGATTTTACCTCGGGAGCTCGTGATAACAACCTTAGTTAAAGGCCGATTATGCGTTTCAAATGTTACATACAGTGAAAGTCAAAAAGAGGGGCGGTTACGAGGTGTCTAGAAAAGGTGGGAGTACTGTCTTTTAGTTAATAAAAAAATGTGATCGTTAAACTAGTGTTGTTTGACCACATGCTTGGAAAACAGTCGTTTAAGTATGCATTTTAAGGAGATTTTTTATGGTAAAATGCTTTTATTGCGGAGATATTAACAGTGATGGTGTCAATTTTTGCAACAAGTGTGGCAAACCAATTTCAAAGCCTAGACCATCGTCTGCAGAGCAAGCAATGGAAATTGCAAAAAAAGAGTTTGAAAAAAATGCTAAGATAAGCTTAGATAAATCTAAAATCACATTTATATGCGAATTGTGTGGCACTGTTAATGGAATAGACAATTTGCGTTGCGTAAGATGTGGGAAACCACGACCGCGAAGTGAATTTGTAGCAGCACTAAGGCGACTAAAAGAGTCGGGTAAATTAGCCGATTGCGCAACTGTATCCGCATCAGAAGCAGTGCAACCACAGTTACCTGTTGAAGAGACCGACCAAATTGTTTATCGGTTTGAGCCTGACACTGTGGGTGCTGAAAACGCATCTATTTCTCCGCGAAGCATCGTACAACAACTCATTATTGTTCCATACGTAAACCCCGCTCAAAGCTTATGGCAGTACAACCCAAATATAGTTTATAGACTCGAAAAATAGTGACCTATATCTATTTCTAAGCTTTTATGTCATACACTCTAGTGGTAATGATATAGTCACTAAAATAAATCAAATGAATTGAATTACTAGATAGTATAGAAGTCTAATCAATCTACACTCTCGATAAATTTAAATGATGGTTTTTAAAAAATAGGCTAATGCGTTAGTCTTGAGCTCCACTAAATGAATTATGCTAACGACAAAGGAGCTTCTTAACAAACACAAAATATGCAAGGCTTGATTTTCCTTGATGGACTAGTTACCAAAAATGGACTAGTTACCAAAACAAGAATTTTTGTTTGTCTATGTTAAACTTAAATTAAATTGTCTAACAATGTGACAGTTTCGAGCAACAATTGGGTTAATTCCTAAATGTCGGGAGGTGCTCAAATGAGCAGCAATCAAGATCCAAAAAGAGCAAGAATACCACCAACTTTGCCTATTTCGTTGCTCGGTACGAGGTTAAAGCAAAGTGCTAGCCCTTATTGGAAGTATATGGAAAAAATGGCATCTCAGCCGAATCGTTTCAGCTACATAGATGGTGCTCTTGCTTATAATTACGATGATGTGTACTCCGATCAAATAAGAACAACAGAAACCCGCCCTGCCTTTAAAAAGAGAAGCTTTTTTATCCTACTCACTCTTCTACTAGCTGTTCTATTTTCTGCTATTTTGGTTTTAAGCTATCTTGAATTGCCAGGAACGGCGGCAGGGGAAGAAACGGAATCAGGGGAAGAAACGGAATTAAATGAGGACGTTGCCGTCAGTTTCAGTCTTTCATTTTTTAAGCTTAATGGTATAGATATATCGCTTAAAGATATTGTAAATGGTATGTTGAATAATATCTCTCGAGCTAGTAAGAATACTGAAGACAGCGAAAATGCTGAAGGCACTGAGAATATTGAAACTAGTGATTCTGAGCAAGAAAATCAGCTCACAAAGTCCATTTTTGGTGATAATGGGTTCAGTTTACTCTCTCCAGAGGAAGTTCCAGTCATGAGAGTAATGGTTATCTGGGCAATTCCTGTTACGATCAGTTGCTCTTTAATTCTTGCACTAATGCTTATCTTATTCTCAATTCTTGGATTAGTATCAAAAAAACGTCTCAAACCAGCATTTGTTTTAGTATCAATTTTATTATTAATCGTGTCCTTGGTAGGTGTTATTGCTGGATACATGTGGAATGGTTTCTTGATAGAAGATGGTCTTGTTGTTAGTGAAGCGGGCAACAATATTGGTGATTACATCATGGGAAGCTTCGGTGAAGAAGCAACCGCAGGAATTTCACTAGGGTTTGCATCTTATGGTTTCTTGGGTGTGCCTATAATACTACTAGTAGTTAGTTTGCTCACTTATGGCAAGAAACAGAAAATTAGTTAATTTGATATTGTAATATAGTTACAAATGTGTTAAAATATGTCCAAATACTGTGTTTATTTAGTGACACAGTGTGAACGAGAGTATTACACTTAAAGGAGACAGCATGGCGGTTAAAAAGCAAACTACATATGCAACTGGTTCGCCAAATCGCAATGCCAATTCTGGGCATCCGTACGGCTTAAACTCTTATGCTCAGGGTGGTGTTGTTAGGTCTCGCCCAAATGGCAATTATTTAGCGAGCAAAAACGGAGTATCGAATAGTAAGCGTCCCGTTTTAAGCCCTAAGCAAAAACGTAAATTAGAGCGTGCGCGACGTCGTGAACGCGACTATTTCTTTGTTATGAGAAAAAGTGTTTGCTTTCTGATTTTTCTTTTTTGTTTAATTGTTTTCGTTCTTTCCTCAGTAGGCTTAGTTACAGCTTATGTTCCTACTCTCCCAGCGGTGATTGGCACATATACATCCGTTTACAGACAACCAGATTATACACCGCAGGATGTTCGTGATCAATTAACTGAAGAAATGGTGGCGGCCGCAGAATCTGAGCTGGAAGGTGAAGAAAGTGAAGAAAGTGAAGAAAGTGTACTTGAATATGTTCCCAAGGATTTTTATGTAAGTGGTGCTGGAGTTTTATTTGCAACACTTGCTAGCTTAGGAGTTATGGAAACACCCCCCGATTCACTTATACCCGAGGTCGCTTTTTATAATAACACAGCTGAGCTAATAAGCGCATTTTCAACCGAATCATCTGAAGACACTATGGCACCTATAGCAAGCATGCTATATTCATATGGTGGCGTGGTTCTTTTATTAAACATAGTTACTTCTCTCTTAGCAATGATAACAAGTTTCCTTGGTATTTTTGGTCGTCGAATTTTTAGAGGCTTTGCTCTAGCTGGCATCATAATGATAATAACTGCTGTTGTTATGCTAGGCATTGGCATATCTGGTCTCGGAGCATTATCAAAGCCCGCACCAGTTGACCCTGAAACACCAGAAGCCGTAGAAACAGCCGAAACAGATGAGGAATTAAGCGAGGATGAGGAGGCTGAGGAGACTGAGGAAGCTCCAGCTAGCATTATCGACTTCAACAACTTAGTTCCATTTCTTACGGGAGGCTTAGCTTCTGTTCCTGCAACAGAAGCTGAAATGCCAGAGTCACAGCCTAGTCTTGTAGCTGGCTTTGGATTGTTAGGTCTTCTGGCTGGTGGTATCTTTGTGTTTGTTTTCTCGTTATTTGCAAAAAAGAAATTGCCTTATACTATATTTGACAGATAATATAATATTTTCTCATGAAACATATTAAATTTAGATAGGAGGCATACCAGCTATATGTCTAGAAAAAGAAAAAAAGAACAAGAATCTGTAACCATTGATGCTAATCCTACTCAGCGAATACTATCAGCATCTTTTAGGATTATGAATAATTGTGGACCTGTCCCTGTTGCAAAACCAGCGGATTTTATACAACTCACCCCAATAGTTCAACCGATGGTTACTACTCATCGTGACTTTATCGAGCCAAATCAAGATGAAGAATCAGATGAAGAATGATATAATGTTTATAGTGATTGGTACATATAGAACAGTTAAGCTGTAAAACTTGGAGGAGCAACTACCATGCTAAAAAAAGATTACTCAATCGAACCCCCACAGCTGAACTATACCCAAAGTTGGGATAGCTCAGTGCGAAGCGTAAGTGGTGGTAAAAGACAAGGTGCATCTGTTAGGCAAATGCCAGCAAATGGCCCTGTTCCAATAAATCCTGTTCCAACTAATATACAGCTAACTCCAATTGTCCAGCCTGTTGCGTTTGTGCCGTATTCCTCACAGGAGCAACCATTGTTCACCTTTGATACGCCTGAGAATGAGTTAGCAGAGGAAGCGCAGTATCCATCGAGGGAAAATGTTGCGCAGGCAAAAGCAAGTTCTATCAGTGGAACTTCTATACTTATAATACTGTTTATTTTAATTTCATTTGCTGTAATGATTTTGCCAAAATTTGTGCCATCCATAGCACAATTTACAGCCGTTGAGGTTAAATCTAATGCTGAGCAAATAACTGATGAGACACAGGCTGAAACAACGGCTGCATCTGATGAGTCAACCGGGGAAACAGATGAAACCGAAACCGAAACCGAAGTTGAAACTGATGAAGTGTATGTTTCTGGCTTCGAACTTATTGAGTCTCTTTTACCAGCCGAAGGTGAAACTTTTGATATAAGTGTCATTTTTAGCGATTTAACAGCTCATTTACGTCCACTACTCTTAATTGCTTTTGCACTCTTTGCAGTTCTTTCTTTTTTGTTCTCCCTTTTTGGACTAGGCAGAAAAGGCGCAAGCGCATTTGTAAAAATACTTACGACACTAATGTTTTTATCTATAGCTGGTTTTGTTGTGTATGGTCTGATCAACACAATATCGATAGGAATAGGTGCTTACATTGTAGCTGGTCTTTCTACTGTATTAGTTTTCTTAGTTTGGCTTGCAAAACGTGGACCTAAAAAAGTTAAAGCATAAAACAAATAATTAAATTTAGTGCATATATCCTATAAGTCATTAAGGAGAAACAATATGAAAAATAAAAAAAACAAGCGCAACCAGGCAATAACTGAAACTCCTTCTACTATTGCACGATCGTCTGTAGTCGAAAGACAACCTCAGTCTGGGCCATTTCCAATGGCACAACAATCAGGAATGGCCTACAACCTCCCAAATACTGGCAATTTTGGTGTAATCCCAAACAGTATGCCGTTGGGATTGCCTCAGTTTACTTCTGTAGATGAATATGGTCGAATATTTACACCTGTACTCACGTATGGTCCACAACCTAACAGCGCACCAGTGCCTGTACCAATTCCATCGCAAATTGTACAGTTAACACCAATTGTGTCTCCTGTTGCATTTGTTCCTTATTCGACACAAAATCAAGGTCTTTATCAGTTTGATGAAGATGATGCTCAGTAGATTTTCGTCATAGGATGGTGAATATAAATGGATAATAGAGTAAATAGTGGTATGTACAATGCATCATCACAAATACCAGATGTGCAACAACCTGGGCGATGGGTCCCTGTTGATGTATCAACGCTCGGCTTTAAACTTGCTGGAGAGCCTAATCAGGTCGTAAAAGGCCCAGATGGTGAATTGTACCGAATTGGTGGGCCGCCTCAAGATATGTATGGTAGTGGTATTCCTGCAAGCGCAATGAATGCTATCCCAACTCCGTCAACAATAATGCAGATGCCCCCAATTGTTCAACCAATTGCTTTGGTTCCGTACACAACTCAAAATCAGCCACTTTTGCAATATGATCCCTATTCTAGACCAGAAGAACCCAAGGTAATAGCAGCATCTCCAACCTATGTAAAAAAATCATACAGAGTCGTTAGCCTAATTGGTCTTATTTTCTCAATTATTGGCATAGCACTCATACTCCTACTCTCCGTTGCATCTTTCGCCGAGTCATCTATTAGTGATGCTATTGAACTCCGTGGCTTAGATGCAATTATGTCCGAAATGACAACCTTAGGCTTTTCGGAGAACCCTAGCACCTATTCTGAAATACTTACAACGTATGGCGAATCACTTTCTTTCTATCAAAAAGTTTTATTTAATGCTGTACCGATATTAGCGATAATAATAAGTGTATTGTTTTTGCTTTTAATTTTTAAATTTTTAATTAAAATCGCATCACAAAAAACACCACGCTGTTTTAGTCTCTTTGCATTCCTAAATGTTATTTTGTCTTTAGCCTTAGTGGTAGTGCTATATCTTCTTAATGGTGAGGTTACTGCTGAAACCACTGTTATTACTGATTTCTTAACAATGAAGTCTACAGTCACTTTTGGAATTGGTTTGATTGTTTCACTTGTGATATCATTAATTTTACTAATAGTGCCATTATTTGCAAAGAAAAATGCTTACAAGCTCGAATCTGCAGGAGAATCTTCTCAAAGTTATATTGTTCGCTAAAACTATCGATTTATATTTTAGATTTAAAACGGCGCACTGCAAGGTGCGCCGTTTCTTTTTAATAGAATTTTAAAATTAAAAACACAGATCGAGCTTTCTAGGTTTTTTTATGGAAAAATTCCGCGCAAGTCACGACTTACACATAATCTTTCAAGTGCTACAATATATGCCGCAAGTCGCATAGGGATATTTTTTTTGATATATACATCATAAACAGCATCAAAGGCCCTTTTCATAACCCTTTTGAGAGTAATATTAACATCATTTTCGTCCCAATTTAAGGATTGTAAATTTTGCACCCATTCACAATAGGAAACAACAACACCACCAGCGTTAGCTAAAATATCTGGCACTACAATAATTCCACGCTTTTGTAGAATGGCATCCGCATCCACCGTTGTGGGACCGTTTGCGCCTTCAACAATTAGTCTAGCTTTGAGTTCCTTAGCAATATTAACAGTTATTTGATTCTCTAATGCTGCTGGGACCAAAACGTCACATTCCGACACTAATAGTTCATCATTAGTAATATGCGTTACCCCTTCCTTTTTGTATTCTGAAATAGAGTGCGTTTGTAAAAAAGTTAAGATTTCGTTGACATCAAGTCCAGTTTTGCAATACAGCCCACCACTGACGTTGCTAATTGCCGTTATACAACATCCAATTTCAGAAAGTAGTTTTGCGCTGATTCCGCCAACGTTACCTAAGCCTTGTACTGCTACCTTGCATTCCTTGGGATTTATGCCAATCTTTGATAGCATTTCAGCAGTTATTATCATAACACCGCGACCAGTAGCTTCAGCACGTCCTAGTGATCCACCTATTGCTATATGCTTCCCTGTTACTACGCCAGGAATTGTATAACCTCTCATTATGCTATATGTATCCATGATCCAATCCATTACTTGTGCATTGGTTCCTACATCTGGTGCTGGAATATCTTTTTCTGGGCCGATAAGCGGGAGAATCATAGCCGTATACCGTCTGGTTAAACGTTTTAATTCATTGCTACTCAACGTCTTAGGATCAACCGTTACTCCCCCCTTTGCACCGCCGTATGGTATATTCACAACAGCACACTTAAATGTCATCCACGCTGCAAGTGCTTTTACCTCGTCAATATTCACATCCTGATGATATCGGATTCCACCCTTGCCTGGGCCTCTCAGTGTACTGTGCTGGACACGGTATCCCTCAAACACGCGTACAGAACCATCGTCCATTTCTACTGGAATTGAAACCTTTAACTCCCTCTCTGGATATTTTATTGTTTCATAGTCATTTTGCGCTAAATTAATTTCAGTAGCTGCTTGTTCTAGCACATTGATAAAATTGTCATATGGATTATATTTTTTACTCAAGTGTCTTTTCTCCTTTCAAGTATTTATTGTAAAAATGTTCACTAATAATTATATTTAAAACAATTATATTTTGTTCACGCAGGTAAAGTAAATGGTTTATAGTGTTTTATAGTGCTGTTGAAATCATTGAATTTACTAACTAAATAATACAATTCTACAACAGAAAAGTCAACAGCGTTACTTTATGTCGACAACATTTTGATTTCAATAAAAGTATTAAGGCTAATAATATTGTAAAATAACTGCTAGACTTTTTTAGCTTGAGTGTCTCAATTTGTTTCTGTTCACACCCCAACTGAATTAATTGTTAATGTTGATAAATTCAAGACGAATTTCTTAAATTGCTATTTAAAGGGCTTTTTCTACATTTGAATCGCTTATTGCTGTGTCTTTTCCTGCTAAAGTGCTGATCTTTTTTCAAATATCATGCAATGGATGAACAGTGACCCTGTTTTCCCATATGGGGTGTGAACAGCAAACCTCAATTTTAGTTTACAGGCATCCTCACTCTCTCTAACTTGACATTGCAATACTTACTGTATTATACTTGAACTAAATTAGGAGCAAATATAATAATATGAATAAAATTGAGATCCTAGATAGCACTCTACGTGATGGTGCACAAGGAGAAAACGTTTCTTTTTCTGTACGTGATAAACTTAATATTGTAACAACATTAGATACATTTGGTGTCACATATATTGAAGCTGGCAATCCAGGCTCAAATCCTAAAGACATAGAATTTTTTAAAGAAGCTTTAACCTTGAATCTCAGTAATTCAAAATTGTGTGCGTTTGGTAGTACTAGGCGTAAATTGATTTCAATTTCCGAAGACGCTGGTTGCCTTGCATTGCTCTCAGCTATGACTCCTAGTGTATCAATTTTTGGCAAGTCTTGGGCATTACACGCCGAGAAAATATTATGTGTTTCAAAAGAAGAAAACCTTAAAATGATACGGGATACTGTTGCATTTTTTCACCATCATAATCGCGAAGTTATTTTCGATGCTGAGCATTTTTTTGATGGATTTAAGGATGATAGTGAATATGCGATATCTGTTTTGAATGTTGCTGTTCTTGCTGGGGCACAAGTTATCGTTTTATGCGACACGAACGGTGGGACGATGCCAGATACCATCCGATCGGTTACAGAATTTATTGTAAAACGATTCCCTACTGTAAGAATAGGAATTCATTGCCATAATGATATAGGTTGCGCTGTTGCAAACTCATTATTGGCAGTTTCAGCTGGAGCAAAGCATGTGCAGGGTACCTTTATAGGAATCGGGGAACGATGTGGCAATGCTGATCTTGCTAGCATTATCCCAACATTACAACTAAAGCTAGGATACTGTTGCACTGAAAAAGATCTTAGTAGTTTAACAGAAGCAACTATGCGCATTTATGATATTGCAAACCTTATTCCACCAACAGATCGTCCTTACACTGGAGTGAGCGCATTTGCGCATAAAGGCGGAATGCATATCGATGGCGTTGAAAAATACCCACGCTCATTCGAACATATAGATCCTAAATCCGTTGGTAATCATAGACGTTATTTGATGAGCGAAATGAGTGGCCGCGGTGCTATTTTAAACAAATTATCGACTATTGCGCCAGAGCTTAAGAAATCTTCCCCAGAAACTGAACTCATTGTAGCTAAATTGAAGGAACTCGAACATGATGGATATCAATTTGAATCAGCTGATGCATCTTTTGAGCTTACAGTTCTAGAACTTCTTGGTAGATTTAAACCAAGTTTCTCACTGCAAATGTATCGAACAAGTGGCGAATTTCCATCACCTGATGGAAAATCTCCTGCATGGGCAGTTGTTAAAATCGAGGTGAATGGAAAAACAGAAACTACCGCTTCTTTTGGTAATGGCCCTGTAAATGCTCTTGATCTTGCATTGAGGAAGGGTCTCGTTGCCTTTTATCCTGAGGTAGCAACCATCCGTTTGACTGACTATAAAGTTAGAGTCCTTTCTGGTGATGCAGCAACTGGTTCCAAGGTTCGTGTATTAATAGAGAACACTGATGGCCGTCATATTTGGACAACTACAGGCGTTTCGGCTGATATTATTGCAGCTAGCTGGCGTGCTCTTCGTGACTCAATTGAATATTATCTTTTAACAAATAAACTTTCTTAAAATAATATATCTTGCTAGAAGAATCGTTTGTCTGTTGGTTCTTAATTGTCTTTAACCTTATGTGTGAAAAGTATCCCGCCTCTATAGGCGGTGAGATGAATCGCCAACCTTGTTCGCCCCTCCTGTATTGACACTTCGGAGAATTTGTGATAGAATCAGTGCATATAAGGGAGGCCTAATTTTCGAGTGGGCTTGGATAGTAATAATCATTCGGCGCAAAGGTCTTCGATTACTCACCTCAAAGCCATTACATCGAACCGTGGGACGCACGGGGATAGCTTGGTAAAACATCCTGCCGTAAGTGGGAGTTCCCAAGAAGCCCCCTCCTCAAACGCCGTAGGCGTTAGGCGGCGGGAGTACGTCACTTGCTTATCACCGTTAATTATCTTACTTGCTACAAGAATAATTAAATATTTACTACAAGTTATCTAAAGTTTCTCTCTTAATAATACATGGTTCAACCGTCAAAATGTAAATTTAGATTATTGTGTTAATCTAATGATGTGAAAATTGTTTTATAGACATAATTTATCGAGGTTTTATGCGGAAATTAAAGGAAAATACTGCAGTTTTCGTCATCAG
>JAITQU010000048.1 GCA_031288735.1 Christensenellaceae bacterium | reverse complement strand
GACATAATTTATCGAGGTTTATGCGGAAATTAAAGGAAAATACTGCAGTTTTCGTCATCAGAGAAGGGGTTTCTTGATTAATATTGTAACGTATGTGTTTTGACGGTCTAACCATTAATTTTATTTTTATAAATATGACAAGTTATTGTAGTAAGACGAGCTCTAGATGGGTTTTTAGACAAATAATAATTAGTTAAAATCTAAATTAAAAGGTATAACAATTGAAAATGAGAACAACAAGTGATAACTTAATTTCAAAATAGTCAATAAATAAACTAAAAAAAGGCAGGTTAATTATGGAAAATACTGATAACAAAAATCATAGTGATGTAGGTGCTATGAAAAAATATTTGACAATTAAGGACATATTTGCGTATTCCTTTGCTCTTTTTGGTTTTCAGCTTATTGTAGGTTACCTTAATTCATATCAAGCCGAATTTTATGCGCACATAATGAAAGCTGACTTTGCCATCATTGGGGTGCTTCTTTTAATAGTAAAATCAATTTCGGCAATTTTTGACCCTTTTATAGGCAATCTAATAGATAGGACAAATTCCAAGTCTGGGAAGTTAAAACCATTTATATTGTATTCAGTTGTCCCACTTTTAATCTTTACAATTATTATTTTCATAGAGGTCCCTTTCTCTAATGCGGTCCTTTATATTTACATATTTATAACGTTTCTTCTTTGGAATATGTCAATGACGTTAGGTGATGTTCCCTCTCAAGCGTTAGCATCCGTGCTTACTCCAAATCCCACAGAAAAAACCAATGTCATATCTCTTGCTAATACACTAAAATCAATAGGGTTAGTAGCATGTGTTGTAATTGTTCCAATAATATGCCTAATTGTTCCAGGTGGATCGCTAGGATTTGAAGCTGGCGAGCCTATAAGTTCTAATGAATATCGTACATCTTCCATAGTTATAGCTATTCTAGGTTGTGGATTATTCATGTTAATCTATGTTTTTAGCAAGGAGCGAGTTCCCTACAAAGCAGTGCGTATGACATTTAAAGATATGTTTTCCTCCATCAAAGGCAATAAACCACTCATGCTAGCCCTCATTTCATGTTTTCTAGGATTTGGCAGACAAATTCAAACCGCCATAGGAATTCAGTCTGCAAATGCACTTATAGGAAATCAAAATTTAGTGATCGTATTAGGTATTACAGCTGGCGTTGGGGCATTGATAAGCATGTCGATTATGCCAGTGCTTATTAAGAAATTTGATGAAAAAAAGGTTTACATTGGTGTTTCCATATATGGCTTTGCCGCCTCAATTCTCTCAACACTCGTCTACGTTTTTTGGACACAAAATCTTTTTGTAACATTAGCTACGCTCTTTCTAGTTGGGTTGCAGTTTGGTGTTGTTAACATATTACCTATGATAATGGTAGCAGACAGCGTTGATTATTATGAATACAAGACTGGTAAACGCACTGAAGGGACGGCATATGCCGCACTAAGCCTTACTATAAAGGTAACACTTGCTTTGAGTGGAGCACTAGGACTTATCATGCTTAGCGTTGCAAAATATGATGCGGCAGCAGTAGCTAGTGATTCAACAAAAAACCTAATCTTTATTTCATACTCCTTATTCCCAGGAATTTTTAGTCTTTTATCAATCATTCCAATACTTAAGTATGACTATGTAGGGAAAAAGAAAATAGAAATAACAGATGAATTACAAAAACGGCGGAATAAAAACGAGGAAACAATAACAGTTGATTCTAATAATAGCGAGATCTAATGTAAGATTTTTAAAAAAAGTTGCTATGGTAAAGACGAAGATATGTTAGGAATACAAAAAGAGATAATATCAAATATTGAAAAAATAGAAACTCTATTTCCTAATTGCATGACTGAGGCGATTATTGATGGTGTCGTGACAAAAGCAGTTGATTTTGATGTACTAAAAGAAGAGCTTAGCCATTTTTCGATCGAAGATGGAGACTTGCGTTATCAATTCAATTGGGCTGGCAAGAAAAAAAGTGCAATACTTGCAAATTATCCTATAAATAAAACACTACGGCCCGTTAGAGTAAATGAGATTGTAGCTCAAAGTGAGAACGAATCTAGAAAGGCATATTTTAGGAGCGGGAGTGTTGACTTTGAAAATACTAAGAATTTGTACATAGAAGGCGCAGATCTTGAGGTATTAAAGCTACTACAAGAAACGTATCTTAATAAAATCAAGATGATATATATAGGAGCACCTTCTGAAGATGAAAGCTCCTTTACTCTAGAGGATGACTCTTTAGAGATTGAAGGAAAAACAAAAATAGAGAGAGAAAAAAACCAGTTTCAAAACAGAGATTACGGTGCACTCTTTCATACAAATTGGTTAAACAAAATTTATCCTGTTTTAAAGATAGCAAAGGATTTATTAAGAGAGGATGGTGTTATTCTTATTAACATGGATGATGAAAGGATACACATTCTAAGAAAAATTTGTGATGAAATATTTGGTGCTAGTAATTTTTATGGACAAATTGTCTATGGAATTAACACAGAGTTAACTAGTAAAACGATTGAAAAGGTGTTAAATATCTCTTATGCTATTCGAGAGAGATCATGCCACTACTTTTAACCTATGAAAATACAGTGAGAAAAGAGGTGTTTTCTTTAGTTAATTTAAAAAAAACCAGTGAGAAAAACCTTGAATTTACTGATAGAGATAATGAGCACATAGTTTACTACTATGAAGGAACGGGAAACGGACAAAGTGGAAATAACAATAAGTTAATAGAGAGAACTAATCTTGGATATACAGTATATTATTATGAAAGACTAGATAATAAGAAAGGCATGAATTTTAGTAAACAGATCGAGACAGCTAACTCGTATGGGTTTAAGACCTTTAATACACTAAGCAATAAGTTTTTTAGCGCAATAGCAGTTTTTGACTATGATGTAGAAAAGATAACAGACAATGCAAATGAGGAAAACGTTTATAGTGATGTCAAAGCATTAATAGAGCTAGGATATAAAAAAATCCGACCACCAAAAAGAAAAGGCGGGAGTCTAGGACGCTGGACTTGGGGGATTGAAACATTTAAGAGATATTGGAATAACGATGAGGTTTTAATTAAAAACTACAAGAGCATAATCAAGAAAGAATTAGTAAATGTTTCTGATATTATTACAATTGGTAGCAAAAACTACATAGAAATTGTCAATGTTTTGCCAATAAAAAACCTATTTCTTAATACCCAAGACAATACTGAGAAAACAAAGTTAGCTACAAACAATGACTTATCAAAAGATGCGAAAAAGAATTCAAACGAAGGGGAAATGTTGAAATATTTTATAAAGGCTTTAAATGATAAGAGTATGCTAGTGTTAGAGGCTTTTAACACTGGTGTAGTAGGAGAATCTATTTTAGAACTAAATAGTGAAGACGGCGGGAATCGTAATTTCATTATCGTAAAAGACACTGATGAAAGCATAGAAGGATCTAAAAGTAGCTGTGAGATTGAAAAAGAAAGAATTAGAACAGTAGGGGACAAAATAGTAAGTGAAAGACATATAGAGGGTATCAATCTAGATATAGGTTTTCGTGTGCTAAAGCTCGATACTAGTAATTTTGAGCCTGTCTACTACACGGCTGAATGCACCCCACAAGACAAACTTGATGGTCTTACACAAAATATTAAAAAAGATAGAACTCCAGAGGATTTACTCTTTGAGATTATGCTAGATCTTGGGATAACTTTATCAAGCGAAATTAAGTTTACATGTGTAGCAGGGAAAAAGGTGTTTTATGTAGGAGGTGACAACTTAATTGCTTGCTTTGATAGCGAGATAACAAAGGATGTTGTAGCTGAGATTGCAAAGAAAAAGCCAAAATACGCAGTGTTTTGTGATAGTAGCTTTAAAAGAGATGATATAAAGGTTTCATTTGAGCAAATATTTGAAACCTATTCAAAGGCTACAAAAAGAAAGGTGATATAGATTAATTCAAACTTTACTAAAGTTCAATGCATATTTTTTTAGGTAAAATCTAAAATGGTCAAAGGACAATAATTTTAAATATAAAAAACAGGAAGCCAAAATAATGCCGGATTTGATAGAAGGAGATAAACAAAATATCGAAAATATTAAAAAAATAGGGGCTCTATTTCCTAATTGTATGACTGAGGCGATTATTGATGGCGTTGTGACAATAGCGGTTGATTTTGACGCATTAAAAGAGGAGCTTAGACATTTTTTGATCGAAGATAGGGACCCGCGTTATCAATTCAATTGGGCTGGTAAGAAAAAAAGTGTAATGCGAGCAAACTCTCATATAAATAAAACGCTTCGCCCCATTAGAGAGGATGAGCTTATAGCTCAAGGCGAGAACGAATCTAGAAAGGCATATTTTAGGAGCGGGAGTGTTAACTTTGAAAATACTAAGAATTTGTACATAGAGGGTGCGGATCTTGAGGTATTAAAACTACTACAAGAAACCTATCTTAGTAAAATCAAAATGATATATATAGGAGCACCTTCTGAAGATGAAGGGTTCTTTACCTTAGAGGATGACTTTTTAGAAAGTGAGGAAGAAACAAAAGTAGCAAGTGAAAAGGAGAATCATTATCAAAACTATAGTACTTTC
>JAITQU010000186.1 GCA_031288735.1 Christensenellaceae bacterium | reverse complement strand
TTCACGAGTATTGCTGAGATCTTTGATCGCTAATCTTTATACTTTGGAATGCAAACATATCCAACTCGGCGATGTTATTAAAACATTGCCTTTTTTCATATGGGGTGTGAACAGTAACGCAACATTGTAGTATCCACTATGCATCCATCGTAGCATCTTGACACTTAGGCATTTTTTTGTTACACTATAAGTATTATTTCCACAAAAAGAAAGGGAATTAGTCTTTTAATTTTGAAATTTTAAATAAGCCTTACAAAACAAAATTCCCACATTTTCACTCCTTTTTTAATATGCAGGATATTTTGATTATTGAAGATCAAATAAGTAGTCTAAATAAAAATTAAGGAATGTTTTTAATTAATTGTGCTCAAAATTAGACTACTAATATTTCATAAAGTTTTCATGTTTTTATAAAGCATAAAAATAAGCCAAATGTTTTTTAAATGCACGACTGTAAAATATATGGTTCGACCGTCAAAATGTAAATTTAGATTATTGTGTTATTCTAATGATGTGTAAATTGTTTTATAGACATAATTTATCGAGGTTTTATGCGGAAATTAAAGAAAAATACTGCAGTTTTCGTCATCAGCGAAGGGGTTTTTGATTAATATTGTAACGTATGTATTTTGACGGTCTAACCATATATTAATAAAATCTAACGATTTTTTGTCCTTTAAAGAAAAGAAAAGGAGATTCCATGCCTAAGGTAATTGTCGTGTCAAAAACACATATGGATTTAGGATACACTGATTATGTATCTGTCATTAAAGATAAATATATCAATTCCTTTATTCCACGCGCTATTGAAACTGCGCGTGCCTTAAACACAAAAGAAGAGAAAAAATTTGTATGGACTACGGGTTCGTGGATTATAAAAGAAGCCTTATCTACAAGTAACAGCTCACTAAAAGCATTAATTTTCGATGCGCTAAGAAATGGCGATATCTCTCCTCACGCACTACCCTTTACCACACACTCTGAGCTCTTAGATTATGACACCTTTGACTATGGACTCTCAATTGTAGATGAAATTGATGCTATTACTGGTCGCAAAACAATTGCTGCAAAACTAACAGATGTCCCAGGACACACAATAGGAATTTTACCACTACTAGCTCGGCACAATATAAAACTTTTACATATTGGTGTGAATGGGGCTTCGGCACTACCAAATGTTCCGTCTTGTTTTCTATGGAAACATGGGGATAGTGAAATTGTTGTAATCTATTCAGGAGATTATGGTGGTGTTTTCAAAACTGATGTAGTAGATGACATTTTGTACTTTGATCATACCTATGATAATCAGGGGTTAAATACTGAAAAATCAATACTGAAAAATTTAGATAAACTTTCTAAACGTTTTCCTAGGCACTCAATACTAGCAGGTAGGCTTGATGACTATGCTGATATTATCTGGGCAGAAAGGGCAAAGTTACCAATAATAACTGATGAAATTGGGGATACCTGGATTCATGGGGCATCGTCTGACCCTTATAAAATAGGTGTTATGCGCGAGCTAATGAGACTTAAAAACGAGTGGCTTGAAAGTGGAGAGCTAGAAAAAAGCTCAATTTCTTATAAAACACTAGCAGATAATATACTCTGCTTAGCAGAGCATACATGCGGAATGGATATAAAATCAAATCTCGGAGATTTTTCCAATTATCTAAGAAAGGATTTTGATAGGGCAATAAAAAAAGACAGAGTCGACCACTCCTTTCGCGAGCTTTTTTTAGAATTTCCAATTGGGTTTTTAGAAGGCTGGTTTAGATTGTTTCGTGTGCGAAAAGCGCACGGCTCATATAGTGCTGTAGAAAAAAGCTGGGAAGAGCAACGACAATATACGCTTAACGCATTAGATGCTTTACCCATAGAAAAAAAGAACAAAGCTCTTTTTTTGATGGACGAATTGAATATAAAAAGCTTACCTAAAGACATAATAGAACCCTTTGATATTAGAAATAGTTCAAGGCTAACATTCTCCTCCTGGACTTTTGAAATAGAAAAAAAGACTAGCTTAAATTGTGATTCTGATTTTACAGTTTCAATATTTTTTAATAACAAATTATTATTTAAGCCTTTATCCCCCCTTCTATATAGAAGCTACGATATTGATGATTATAAGGTATGGATTAAAAATTATACTAGGGATATAAAAAAGACATATAACTGGGCATTAGGTGATTTCTCAAGGCCAAACCTAAAATACTTAAAAGGGAAATTTTTAACTGGTGATTATTACTACAAATTAGAAGGTGTTTTTAAGGAACAAACTCTTGATAGTTTAATGATCTCTATAAAGTTAAGCATTGATGAAAAACTCAACAATGAGCTAGGTGCGCCCAAAGAAGCGCAAATTACATACCGATTTAGTGTAAAAAAGCTAATAATTGAGATTTGCTGGATAGACAAGCCCAAAAACCGATTAACAGAAGCTATACTTTTTAGATTACATCCTGCCTTTATCGAGAATCCATTGTACTATAAAAAATTAGGTCTTGATATCGATGCAAATAAGATAGTAGAAAATGCAGGAAGGAATTTATCCGCCGTTGAGAGTGCTCTTATTAGTACGGTCGCAGGATCGTTTTCTATACTAAATATTCACGCGCCACTGCTTGCTAGAGGGGATGGAAACTTTCTACACTTTGAAAAAAGTAAGCTAAAAGACATTTACAAAGATGGGATTTCGTATGTGTTACACAATAACGTATGGGGCACGAATTTTCCGTTGTGGTATGGTGATAATGCGCGTTTTCTCTTTGAGATTACCCCGATGACATGAAAAATATTCATTTGCTAAATTTGACAAAGGTATAACCTATTAAAATCGCTCTTTAAAATTTCTTTAATTTCTAAAGAATTTTCTTGACACAGCTTTATAACTTCTAAAATATCTGCCTTTTTATCGACAAAGAACTCCGGTCGAGAATTGTTTTCCATTTTTAAATATACACCGATATCTCCTTCTTGTGGACCTCTAACGCGAAATGTACTCATCGCTTCTTTAAGTCTGTTAATCGTTTCTTCTGCTTCAATTTCTTTTTCCAGTTGTTTTATTTTTATATATCTTTCATCTAAGCATTCAACGCCTTCAATATTAAGTCCGTGTATCTTAACGTTAACATAAGTTCGCCAATGTTAATCTGGTGGAGTATATGGCTTCATATCAGATTGTCCTATCGCATTTTCAGTAAAACATTTATTGTAACTTGTCAAGTCTACGAGTAATTTAACTTGCATGAGTATATCCTCTGTGTAGAATGTAAAATGAATTGTCGCAGAAAATTGAAAATTTTCAGACCGTCAAAGAACATAAATTCCCCTCGTATATCTCATAAGAATTGCAACCTTTGTGTATAAAACGTGGCATCGAATTTATATAGTTCTCTACCTCTTTAATGAACTTGTTTGAGATTTGGGTAATTAACAATTAAGTTGTGGTTGTTTTCATATGGGGGGTGAACAGTAGCGCCGTTTTCACACCCCATATGAAAAAGGCAATGCTTTAAAACAGTTTCTACTAATGAATCATTTGATATAGTTAGTTTGTGCTCATAGTCTTTTGATGTCACATATATTGCAAGTCTGTCTTTTTCTATATTATCAACTATTTTGGTTAAGCGATTATATTCTTCTTTCAACAGGTTTTCTGATTGAGTCCATTCTTGAGACAACTTATCAAACTCTATTTTCCGTTCCCTATTAAGGTTTGCGTATTTTTCCTCAGATTTAAGCATAGCATTCTCTTCGCTCATTCTTCGTATAGTTTGCTTAAGTGCTCTTATTTTGTCTTGTTGTCTAGCAATTTTAAATTTGCTCATGAGACCATTTTAAACTATTTAAATTTAAAAATCACTATTTTAGATAAGATTTTTTAGCCTCTTCGCTATTTATGTAGTGTCTCAATATCTCTTTTAATGATTATCTTAGCAAATCAAACTACAGAAATCTGCAGATGATATTAGTGTTAAGGCCGACAACACAAACCTAGATAGCAACACATAGAAATGCTAATAGTGTCTTTTAAAGAATGGTTAACGGAGTATCAACCATATTCAGGTCTTTCTTCTGTCATATGAGGCAGAGCTTAATCCATAGGAGCATCCTAAAAACATTCTCAAATAATTGCTCATTTAAAAATAGACCCAAAGAAAAAAAATTCAAAAAAGTAAATTCGCTTTAAAATAGTGCCACACCTAGAAAAACTAGAATGTTATTTGGGCACACAAAGCTTCATACCTAAGAGACTAGAAAAATGAAACACCTACGTGCCTTGGCTACGATTGATTCAGCTTTTTATATTCCTACCAAAGTGCCAAAATTTTCGCCAGAAATGGCACGAACAATACTATTTGCCTCTTTTAACCCAAAAGCAATTATTGGAATATTGTTTTCCATACAAAGTGTTGTCGCCGTAGAATCTATAACTGAAAGTCCAAGCGCTAATATTTCTTTGTAGGATATACTTTTCAGTTTTTTTGCGTTCGGATTTTTCCTAGGATCAGAATCATATATCCCATCTATGTTTTTTGCTAACAAAATAACATCCGCATGCATCTCAGCGGCGCGTAGTGCAGCAGCTGTATCTGTTGTAAAATATGGATTGCCAGTCCCACAACCAAAAATAACTATCTTTCCTTCGCTTATATGTTTAAGTGCCTTGCGCATAATATACGGCTCTGCAATGCGAGTAATTGTAAGTGCTGTTTGCACCCTAGTAGGTATTCCATCTCTCTCTAAGGCGTCTTGAAGTGCTAAGCAATTGATAACAGTAGCTAGCATTCCCATATGATCTGCTGTTGTTCTATCCATCTCAGTGTTTTGACGTCCACGCCAAAAATTGCCAGCACCTATGACAATGCAAACATCAATATTCGATTCCCTTAATTTTTTTAATTGTTTAACTATATCTTCAACCACAACAAAATCAATTCCGAATCCACTTTCTCCCGACAGTGCCTCACCAGATAACTTTATAAGTACTCGTTTATATTTTGATGTAATCATGATTAACCTCTACCGTTTTTGTCAAAAAGCATCTTAATATTCTAAAAAAAATGGGGAACTTTCGTTGCCCCGTTAAATTGCTTTATTGCTGTAACTTTGATAGTTGATCATTGATTTCTTGAACAAAAGTATCTTCTTTTTTTTCAAGTCCCTCGCCCATCATATATCGAACAAACCGACGAATAACAATCTTTTCTCCAATCTTTGAAGCTATTTCATTAAACAGCATCTTCATTGTCTTTTTAGTATCTTTAACGAAATCCTGCTCCAACAAACAAGACTCCTGGTAAAATTTTGACATTCTTGCGTCTACAATTTTATCTATGATTGCTTCAGGCCGAGGTATAGGATCATTAAGTGTTTGCGCTCTTATAATATCTCTTTCTCTTGCTACCACGTCAGCTGGAACATCCTCCATAGAAATATAGGTGGGATTGGTAGCACCTATTTGAAGTGCTATATCATGCACAAACGAAACAAAGTCTGGACTTTTAGCAACAAAATCAGTCTCGCAATTAACCTCTACTAATACGCCAAATTTGCCACTGAAATGAATGTATGAGTCTATTATTCCCTGTGATGCAATTCTGCTCGCTCTTTTTGCAACAGACGCCATGCCCTTTTTTCTAAGGTATTCAATGGCTTTTTCAATATTACCATCTGTCTCTTGCAATGCTTTTTTACAATCCATCATGCCAACGCCAGTGCGTTCACGTAAAGCTACTACGTCTTGTGCTGTAAATGCCATAACTAAAATCTCCGTTTTGATTATATTTTTTGTATCTCAGTATTGAAACTTGTGACGTACTCCTGCCGACTAACGACTACGGCGTTTGAGTCGGGGTCTTCTTGGGAACTCCACCTAACGGCAGGATGTTTTACCAACTATAGAGGCGGGATACTTTTCACACATAAGGTTAAATATCTAATTGTCTATCCTTTTTTTACTCTGCTTCACTAAACTTGCTGGGTGCATCAATCTTACTATATTCGTTTTGAAGCTCTTCAGGATCAACATCTTCCTTAACTGTTATTTCATCTACACCTTCTTTTGCAGCAACAACAGCATCAGCAATAACTGAAGCAACAAGTTTAATAGCTCTAATAGCATCATCATTACCAGGAATAACATAATCGACTTCATCGGGATCACAGTTTGTGTCAACTAGCCCAACGATCGGAATCCCTAGCGTGCGTGCCTCTTTAACTGCAATATGTTCTAGTTTTAAATCTACAACAAACAATGCACCAGGAAGATTACGCATATTTTTAATGCCACCAAGGTTATCTTCTAAAGTTTTCATCTCTGCCTTTAATTTAATTACTTCTTTTTTCGGCAAAATATCAAAATCGCCGATAGCCTCCATTTGTGTTAGTTTGTTAAGTTTATCAATTCTTGAGCGAATAGTTTGGAAGTTTGTAAGAGTACCGCCGAGCCAACGATGATTCATATAGTACATTCCACAACGCTCTGCTTCTACTTGCACAGCCTCCCTAGCTTGTTTCTTTTTGCCTACAAAAAGGATGCTCTTGCCTTCTGTAACCACAGAATGAATAAACTTGTATGCGTCTTCAACTAAACCTACTGTTAACTGCAAATCAATAATATGAATGTCGTTTCTAGCATCATAAATATATTTTGCCATCTTTGGATTCCATCTCTTAGTCGGATGACCAAAGTGAACCCCTGCTTCTAAAAGCTGTTTCATAGAAATAACTGCCATAATAACCTCCGTTTTATTCCTCCCGTAATTTAAAACTTCCTTTTATTTAAGTCAACGATAAGTGGTAACATTACGGTGCGAATTCGTTATTTAGATTTTATTTTTGTGCAGGCTAACGACACCTAACCACGTTTTAAAATAATATCACATGCAGAGTCTTAAATCAAGGATTTAATAACACTTGATTACGAAAATGTTTGTTGTGTGTTACTGTTCACACCCCATATGAAAACAACAACAACCTAATTGTAATGACCTAAATCTAAATCAAATTTCAAAAATTGCTATTTTAAAGAGCTTTTTCTGCATGTAAAACGATCATGTT
>JAITQU010000175.1 GCA_031288735.1 Christensenellaceae bacterium | reverse complement strand
TCCCTGAACAGTTAGTTGTAGGTTTTGACACACTAACCATATTATAATTCCTTGAAAAAATATTTTTTGATCACTCTTTAACATGGTAACTTTTAGAATAATACAAAAGAGCATAGATAAGTACGAATAGTGGAATATTTGTACTCAGGACGTATGGAACAAATACCTTTCCCGAGACAAAGCCGCCACTGAGTAAAGTGGTAATTGTTATCACTGCAAGAACAAGGACTAGACTAATAAAACTATAGATCAAACTACTAATAAAATTAAATCTCGCTTTTATACGTTTTGTTGGATGTTTAATCCAAACAAAGAGTGCTAAAATTGGCAGAATAATAAACGAAGCACCGATAATTATAAGCGTTGTCATGCTGTATTCAAAATAATCCTTTGCTAAGTAGATAGAGAACAGATCAACGATAGCAAACAAATAAACAAAAATAGCAGTGTCTCGTAAAATTCTATTACTAAATACATAATTCAAATTGTAATAGTTCACAGCATCAGGCTTAGAATAAACTCGAAATTTATATCCTTGAGCCGTTAATTCATCTCTAATTTGATTGAAATTTTTAACGCGAGCTTCATTAAAGACATAATTTGTCTGTTTTAACTCAGTCATGTTTTTAACCATTGGAGTTGGCGTTGTGCTAGGATTGAAAATTGTTCTTAGTTTCTCTCTTGCTTTGATATCATCTTCACTTAATTCTACAACTTCGATTTCATTTTCTTCTTTTACTTCAATATCCTTATCTAATTTTAATAAAGGATTGTTTTTTATAGCCTCATTTTTGGCCTTCTGCTCTAAATCATATTTTTTAGTATATGCCGCCAGTGCATACTCTGTACTACCAATCCCAAGTGCGCGTGCCGCTTCGGATTTTTTTTCTTGTAATATTTTGTCTTGATATGTAGAGATATGCGTTGTTTCTTTATTGGTAGCTTTAAATAATGGACTATTGCTAACATCCTTAATACGAGACAAAGTTTGTATATCACTAGATGTCTGATATAAATCAAACGAAGCATCAGATTTTGTAGCATAGAGGTTGTCCGATGCTAAATTGTGTTTAAACAATCTAGCCGCATTATCTTCATCAATTTTAGACTGTTCATTTTTAATATCAATTTCTTTAACTATTGAATTATTAATTAAATTTGTCTGATCAAGCAGTAAGTCAGGTTTGCTTGAGTCTTTACTGTTATCAATTACTTGTAAATTATCAAATTTGCTTTCGTTTTTGAGTTCTACAACATTGTCACTTGTTGGTGTATTTACTAGCTCAGCTTGACTTGAGCTAGGAAAGGATGAACCAATTACTTCAGAAGTTCTCCCCGACTCAGAAGTTATCACTTCTCTCTCAAGTTTTCTAATAGGTTCATCAACCGAAGTTTGATTTAGTAATACAGTTGCTTCGAGTGGTACTGTTTGATCTATCTTTTCAGATGCATCGAGAGGAATAATTGGCTGAGTGGTTTGAGTTGCATCTAATGATAAAACAGGTTCCATAATTGGTTTCGGTTCTACTGCTGTAAAAATATTAGAAATATTAGGGGTGTCAGAAACTACTGTGCTTATTTCAGTTTTGATTGCTTCAGCATTAGAATTGTTTATTGGATGTCCTGATACAAAATGTGCACTGCTCTGTTTGGCTTCGTCTAAATCATAGAAATTGTTTTGAAAATCAAAGGCTGTGTTCGAATCGGATTGTTCTTTAAGATTCGGATTGTGTGTACGCACTCTTTTTGTAGCAGGTCTAAACTCATTAGGATCATACGGTGCTTCGACTGTTTCTAAGTCGACTTTCTTATCACTAAGTAATGTGTCAAGAATAGCTCTTGAAAACTCCCATTCTTTTTGGTCTGACATTAGTGTCTTATGTCCCTTGTCAGTAAGAGTATAATATCGTCGACGTCCACCGTTACTCTCTTCACCATAATATGACTCAACGAACCCAAGCTTTTCTAATCGCTTTAACGCATTATACAGCGTTGGCTGTTTTATACTGTATCTACTATGAGACCGCTCGTTGATTATTTCTATTATTTCATATCCATACCTGTCTTGCTCCATGAGGATATTCATTATTATGGTATCCGCATGCCCTCTGACAAGTTCAATACTAGGTGAATCCATTACACTACCTCAAAGCTGAAATTCTTAAAACTACATTTTTGTTCGAACTAGACCTATAACCTTTCCGAGTATATTCAAAGACTCGGGAATTATATCTTCCATTGCGCTATTCTCAGGATGCAATCTAATTGACCCATCCTTGTTGCGAATAAATCTTTTAACTGTTGCGTTTTCATTATCAATCATTGCTACTACTATTTCTTTGTTATCTGCATAATCTTGTTTTCTCACTATTATGTAGTCCCCATCATAAATCCCAACATCGCGCATACTCATGCCTTGTACCTTTAGCATAAATAACTCCCCAGACATTCTAGGAAAAAGAGTACGGGATAAATTGTGTGTGTCAACATAACTTTCCTCAGCAAACATTCCAGCACCAGCTGAAACCACACCTATTTCTGGAACTACTAGAAATTTGTCATCTAACGGCTTTTCATAGTTAACTAGTTGAATTCCGCGGCTAAGCTTTCCATGTCTTATAATTAAATTGTTTTCTTCTAATTGCTTAAGGTAATAGTATACCGTTGCGGTAGATTTTATGTTGAATTTTTCGCACATTTCACGTATGCTCGGAATGATATTATCTCGATTGTAGCGATCTACAATATAGTTGTACAACTGTTTTATTATTTCACATTTGTCTTTTTTCATTATAACGAAACGTGCTCCTTAAAATTCATATAATGTATCATTACTTTTAAACTACACGATATATTTGTAAAAATATTAAACATATATTTATAAATCAAAGGGATGTCATAGTCTTTACAATAACTTTTTACAGTTTAATTGTTGGATTTTAATAAACATTATAATTGCAGTGATGAATAAAATCAATTCATCCGACACATCATTACACATTATAACATATTTTGTATAAAACTGCATACATATTAAGAAAAAATTACTTATTGTATTATCATTTATCAATAATATAGAACAATTACTATAAATTTTACATTAAATATTTCGGTATCTCATCGTTTGTGTCGTCTTTTATCAACCAAATTATAGACTCACAAACTATCCTATGAATCCTCGTAATATTCTCTCTTATATTCTATAAAAACAAAAGTTAATCAAATAAATTTTACTTTGTTTTCGAGGATGCTAGAATTCCAGATACGAAAGCAAAAAAAATGACTGCAGATATGCCTACTGCAACAGCTTCTAGTCCTCCAGATACAGAACCTAGTAATCCATCGCTTATTGTTCCATCTATCGCACCCTTTGCAAGCGCAGCTCCAAAGCCAGTTATTGGCACACTTGCTCCTGCACCACCAAATTTAGTTATATACTTATAAACTCCTATCGCTTCTAAAAGCACACCAATTAATAAAAACATGACTAATATTCTAGCAGGTGTCAGTTTTGTTAGATTTATCAGTATCTGTCCTAGTACACATATTATTCCACCCGTTATAAATACCTGCAAATATGTTAAAACCATAAGTTACTCCTATATTTCTATATTCTCTCAAAGCTAATTGCATGCGCAATTCCTGGAATTGTTTGTCCTTGCAAACTTGAAGTTTTAGATATCAGTGCCCCTGTAGGCACTAGTAATACATTTCTATATTGTCTTTCTATCATTTTATTATAAATATATCCGTTAAACACTGCACTCGAACACCCTGCACCGCTTCCACCTTGCCCTACTTTTTGAGCTTCACGGTTGAATATTAGTATCCCACAATCTGTGCAATTAGTCTTATCAAATCGTATGCCTTCATCCTTTGCTATTTCTTTTAACAACTGCAATCCACCATCACCTAGATCACCTGTTGCAATCAAATCATAATAATCTGCGTCTCTACTAGTCTCCTCTAGATGAGAAAGTATTGTCTTCATCGCTGCGGGCGCCATTGCAGCTCCCATATTATTTACATCACTCACGCCAAAATCAACAATTTTGCCTATTGTTGCCGATTCAAGTTTTATATGTCCTTCCTTATTATTTAAAAGGCTAGCACCGCACCCTGTAACTGTCCATTGAGCTAGAGGCGTTCTTTGATTGCCAAATTCTAATGGAAATCTGTATTGTCGTTCTGCTGACGAAAAATGACTAGTTGTAGAACATACAACTTTATTCATTTGACCGCTATAAATATACAATGCAGCAGAAATTAGGGTTGCACCAAAGGTTGCACATGCGCTATACATCCCTAAAAAAGGAATATCAAAGTCTCTCATTGCAAAATTTGAGCAATATATTTCATCTGTTAAATCACCGCCAATACAGAGATCAATATCCTTTTCGTTTAATTTAGCTTTATTTAAAAGAAGTCTAATAGTCAAGGCATGTAACTTTGACTCTGCTAATTCATAGGTTTTTTGACCTAATAGATCATCCTCTAATTTCCTGTCAAAATAACCAGAAATTGGTCCATCTGCCTCTTTAGGACCTACAATGGAAGCAGTTTCTTGAATGAAAACACTGTTTTGAAAAAATTTTGTTTGGCTCATTTTAAAAAGCCCCCTTAAAAAACAGAACAAAGATCCCAACACAAATGGATGATGTAATGCCAACTACGATAATAGGTCCTGCTATTTTAAACATATTTGAACATAAACCAAGTATTATTCCTTCTTTTTTATGTTCAATAGCAGGCGATACTACTGCATTAGCAAAACCTGTTATTGGAATAATAGATCCAGCACCACCGAAATTCCCAATTTTATCGTAGATACCAAAGCTTGTTAAAATTGCTGTTATAAGAATTATTGTAATTGTGACTATACTTTTAATTTCATCTTCAGAAAGAGTTTTAAATATCAGCCCATATATGTCATTTAGTGCCTCACCAATACAGCAAATTAATCCTCCTATAATAAATGCACGTACAATTGTACTAAAATGCTTGGTTTTAGGCATTTTTTCTTTTATTAATTTTAAATATTCTTTATTAGGCTCGTTCATTTTTACACTCCTCGAAAACAGCTAACACTGGGTGATATATTTCTTCTTTGCTTATGAATTCTCGTCTACGATAAATATGCATAATATTATTTTTTCCATATTAATTAAATAAATACAAAAAAAATCGATTAAATTAAACATTTAGCAAAAATCCAATTTATAGTATTCTAATTTAGCAATAATTAAGTGTAAAAGTGATTTTTCTTAAAATATTCAATAGGACAAAAGAGTATTATCTAACCATTAAAGTTTGGTCAAAACTTACATTAAATGAAATTCTTATTTGGGATAAATTTCAAATTTTTTTAATTATACTCATTATTTAAACCTAAATTCCCATCGATTTTATGGTAGACAGGATCGAATAGGTGTTTCCAGTTCACAAACTGCATCAAAACAGGCAAGAATGCTTTTTTGCAGTTTTGTCAAAGCCTTGATTAACCTAAATTCATTGCTATTAATGTCCACCGTAATATTCTTCAATTTGTTAATTGCTTTTTTGAGCGATGTTGAATTTTCGTTTAAACATATTTCTAATTTTTTTAACATATGCGAACGGATAACTAGTGCAATAAATGTAACGAACATCTTTCCATCTGTTGTTTGCTCGTTATGTGTCCTAATTCTACGGCCTTGCATGTCTATTTTGATCTGGTCGAATAATTTCTCTATAGCATCTTTTGCACGATAGAACCCAAGAATATCGCT
>JAITQU010000099.1 GCA_031288735.1 Christensenellaceae bacterium | reverse complement strand
GACATGCGAAAGTTGTGGTGCACATCATCATAGAGACATCAACTAAGACGCAACATTCGGCTAGAAGGGCTTCGAATACTCACATCATAGCGCATTACATCGAACCGTGGGACGCACGGTGGATAGCGGGGTTAAACATCCTGCCGTGAGGTGAGTTCCCAAGAAGCCCCGACTCAAACGCCGTAGGCGTTAGGCGGCGGGAGTAAGTCACATTTATAGTAGTCGCTTTAGATTATCTTGAAAAATCATATTGAATTTTATAACAAAATAGTATATAATATTAAAGAATGTACAAATACTTAAGTTTATTAAGGACTGGTGATATGAAGCGATTAATCCCCGTTTACATATTAATAATAATATTAACAGCCTGTGTTTTATTAACAGCTTGTTCCGATCCACAACCGCTTTTAACTATAGTAGATATTAAAATTTCATCATTTCCTAACAATGAATATTTTCAAAGAGCACCTATTAATACTACTGGTGCAGAATTCGAAATAACCTATTCTGATGGGTCTAGTAGACTTGTTCCAATAACAGCTGAAATGATCACTGGGTTTAATTCCACAGAAATAGGCGAGCGATCGTTTGAGATTAAGTATCTAGATAAAACATTTACTGTCGTGTATAGAGTTGTTTCAAATCCCATAACGGGAATAGAACTTTTTAAAACGGGTGATTTAGAAGCAGGCGAATACAGCATAACGGTCCTTCGTGGAACTGAATTATCAATGAGTGATTACTTTATTCGTTTAAATTTTCTAAACGGAGCAAGTTCAGATTTAAAAATTAATGTAGATGACATGATAATTGGATATTCCACTGATCTATATCCAGGGACACACACACTTAAGGTTAAATATGATGATTTTTTTACTGAGTTTTCAGTTTATATACTATCAAACACATTAGTTCCATCTCAAACACAGGTAATAGCCGCTAATAAGAAATCGTATTTTGTGTTCGATCAATTAGATCCTCTTGGTATTTCTATAATATTAAGATATGATGATGATTCCACCCTTACAATTCCCTATACTGAAGAAACAAAGGATGATTTTGATATCAAATATGATTTTTCAACAAAAAATTATTTAGCACAAGTAGTAGTGACATATAAAGGATTCTTAGTTACAGATTATACTGAGGAATTTACTAGCTCATTTACTGTTAAGGTAGATGAGCCTACTTGTACAACAATGACGTTCTTTTATCTCGATGAAAATGGTTATCTTTTAGATGGTAGACCTATAACTACAGGAATAACTATAAATGGTGTTGTTTTTATACAGCCTACATCTGTTGAAAATGTGGTACAGGGAGATAATGTAGATTGGACAACTGGTACAGTAGAATTGACATATAACAATGGATCAAAGCGAATTGTAAAACTAAATGATGGTGAAATGCAAAAACGCACAGAAAGCAATAATACAGGTGCTATAGATACAAATGTGCTAGGAAATCACACGGTTTGGTTAAAGTTTGGAAACGTTCAATGGGAGGTGCCACTTATAATCAACATCATCCCTAGAACTCCTAAGGAATTGATTTTACATGGCACTGAATATCTTACAAATCGAATATTTACCTATGGAGAGACAATAACCTACAACCTAGTATCATACAATGTTCTATTTAATAATGGTGAATATTTAACGTCTGGTATAAACGCTAGAACAATTGCTGATCCATTGCTATGGGACGGACTTACAATCGACATGCTTTCTGGCAATAGTGCATTAACTATTAGTGAGAGTAATGTGTCTCAAAATCCAGAGGTTTCAACGGGACATTCCCAGACATTAGTTTTTAGTTATGAAAATACTGAAAAATCTATTGTTTTGCCAGTGGTTCAAGTAGCCCCGACAAACATAGCCATTCTAAGAGATCCTATAAAAAACTATTTTGAACAATATACAAGACTAGATTCATTAACTACTGCTACCTATGATGGTGGATCTGTCATGATCTACTACAATAATGGCGATAACGTTTCCGTTCCTTTATCTGATGATACACGATTTATTAAAAAATACTATTTTGGGGATAGTGAGTATAATCATCCTAGCGGTGAATTTGTAGTTGGCGAATCAAGCGAAGAGGACTATTCTGTTAGAGTTTATCTTTTAAATGACACTCAAGGTTTATACGCACAATACAGAATTTACGTAGAGGATTTGTTACCTACTAGTGTTTATATCATTGGTGTTCCTGTTAGCAATAATTATATTAATTTCGATCATTTCCCTGCAAGCGGAATGACCTTTAGAGCCACAACAGCAGGCGGTAGTGTAGATTCGATTATATCAAAAGCTGATATCTATTCTGCTGATTTTACTCGTCTAGGACTGCAATCTATAGTATTACGTCATAAGGGCATTTCAGTATCGTATAGCATTAACATTGTAGGGCGCAGGGCGTCTTCGTTTGAAATCGTTACTGCACCTAAGTCAATATATCTATTAGGCAAGGACACAAGCCTTTCATTTGCTGGAATGCGTGTTAGTAAAAAATTTAACGACCAAAGAAATCCAGAGGATGTTGTTGATTTTAGTTCTCCTGAGTGGTCATATTCTATCTTTGATTTAAATGGTGCCAGCACTAGTCTCTCTAGTGTAGGTGAAAAAAAGATTACGATGTATTTCAATAATGGGATATCGCTAATTTCTTTCAATTTTACTATAACAGTAGTAAGTGCTAGCGAAATAGCCGATATAATATTCGATTCAAGCGTATTAAATAATGGATCGGGCGAACACTTTTTAACAGTAGATAAAGGAAAGGAGCTAAACTTATACGGATTATATTTAGATGTTTATTATAAACTATCGTCAGGAGATTCAACCTCGATCAAGACGCAAATACCGCTTCTTAGAGGGTATGTAGAATATGATCCCAATGTTCATATACCAGGTGCGAATCCAATTGATCCAGAATATCCTAACAGAGTAGCTTTAGCAATACACTATCCTGGTTTTGTTAGTTTAAATGATGCGCCAGTACTACCAATTGAATTTATAACCCGCACACTGACTAGTATTGAAATAACAAAACTACCAACAGTTGTTAGATATCCAGTTCACGCAGAATTAAGTCTTGAGGGTGGTGTTTTAAAACGGACCTTTAACGATAGCACTTTTGATTATCTCGATATGACTAACGGAACAGTGTTTATTCAAAACTATAACATTAACCCATTCGAGGCATCGGCTACTAATGCGTATGTAACACAGAATGTAAGGATCTGCATCGAGAATGTGTTTGTAGAAACTAACATTACTACATATAGAAAGCTTAGTATTGTTACTGGAAACGATACTCCGATCAGTGGTGCAATTTCATATTATGGCACTCGTAGTATTCCAAAGGTTACACTCTATCAGCAGCCTGAGCTTTTGCATTTCATATTACCAAATTTCCAATTATTATATCTCTCAATCGATGGTGTTTGGACTGTTGTAAACGAAACTACTGGAGATTACCCAATTTTCCCTGGTACATATGCCATGAAAATAGTCGTAGAGGAAAACGATTACTATGTTGGTGGTGAAGTTGAGGGATATCAGGCTAAGGTCCTACAGAAACCAATTACAGTAGTTATTCATGACGCTGAAAAAATATATGGGAATAACGACCCGTTATTTACATTTACTTTAGGAGAAGCTTCATTAGTTACTAATAATGGTGTAAGGGATCAAATCGAGATAAGGATTATAAGAGAGGCTGGCGAAAGTGTCAGATATGATGGTGATGTTCTGGGTGGTTATAAATTATCATACGCTATAGTTGATGGTGATAATCAGAATTCCTATTATTCCATTGATGAGCAGAGTGGTTTACTAAGAGTTAGACCTAGACAGATCAACTCTGTGCTTTTCTCTGGGTATAGAAACCTAGTAGATGATGGTATTCCCAAACGTGTATTGGCTACTTATTCAACAGGATATTCACAAATAACGATAGCAGCAGATGATATCTACTATGAAAGATATGTAAATGGTGCGTTTGTAAGACTAGTAGGTAACGAATTACCATCGGTTATGGGCGATTACAGAGCAACAGTTTCACAAAACTATAGAGTGGTAGATGGGGCTAATTCTATTACCTACATGATAAGACAACGATAACTATGAAAATAATTTAATTATAAAATTTAAAGGTTTAAGGAGTAGACAATGGATGAATTGAAGTATTCAATTTCAAAGTGGGAAGAACCAGAGAGAATATATAGCCAGTTAAAACGATTGACAAGCGAACCTATTTGGGAAATAAATCCAGATGCGCTAAAAGAAGTGCTTAAATACTTTGATGAAAAGTGCACAAAGTCTAGTCAAATTTCAACTGAAGCTAAGCAGTATATTCCAGGTGGTGTTCAACATAATCTTGCATTTAATTATCCGTTCCCTATTGCGATTGAAAAAGCAGAGGGCGCATACATGCAGGATGTCGATGGCAATCAATACATTGACTTTTTGCAAGCTGGTGGGCCTACAATACTAGGTTCTAACTATGCACCTATACGAGAAGAAATCAAAAAGCTACTAGATAATTGTGGACCAGTGACTGGATTGTTACATGAGTCAGAGCTTTTACTTGCAAAAGAAATAAACAAGCATATGCCAGCGGTCGAAATGTTTCGCATGCTAGGCTCAGGAACTGAGGCAGTTATGGCAGCTCTGAGAATTGCAAGAATCGAAACTAAGAAAAAAAGGATTATAAAAGTTGGTGGGGCATACCATGGCTGGTCTGACCAGATGGTTTATGGACTTAAAATTCCAGGCTCTAGATATCTTTTAGAGTCACACGGAATACCTAGCAAGTCCTATTCACTAACTGACGAAGTAAGACCAAATGATCTTACAATGTTAGAAAAGATGTTAAAAATTAACAAGTGTAGGGGTGGAACTGCCGCCGTTATTTTAGAGCCAGTAGGGCCAGAAAGCGGAACAAGACCAGTTTCATTCGATTACAATAAGAACGTAAGGGCACTTTGCGACAAGTATGGTGCGCTAATGATTTTCGATGAAGTTGTAACTGGTTTCCGACTAGGATTAGCTGGCGCACAAGGCTACTTTGGCATCGTACCTGACCTAACTGTTTTTGGGAAGGTTATAGCTGGTGGGTATCCAGCTGCTGGTGGAGTTGGTGGCAAAAAACAATACGCTGGGCTTATGGCAGCTGGTGTTGCAACAGGCAAGCATCGAGCATATGTAGGTGGAACTCTAGCCGCTAATCCATTAAGCTCTTATGCAGGCTATCTCACAATTCGCGAGATTGAAAGAACGAACGCATGCGTTAAAGCAGGTCAAGCTGGTGAAAAAATGACAGCTGGGCTAGATGCAATCATTAAAAAATATGGACTTCCTTATGTTACATATTGCCAGGGAAGCATTGTCCATCTTGAATGCACTGGAGCTATGGCGTTTGATTTCTCATCATTTTCAATGCTTAAGTCTGCATTAGGAATACTTAAAAACAAAAAAATGGTGATGGAAAGAAAGGATGCAATGGAAAGAATGGGAGCATCCTATATGGCAAATGGCATAGTAACTCTGGCAGGATCTAGACTTTACACATCGCTTGCTGACACAGACGAAGTAATAGATGATGCTTTAGCCCGGTTTGATGCAGTATTCTCCACTGTTGTTAAGACAGATAAAGGATTATTAAAATAAATTGATTTATTTGCAAATTTTTCTAGATAAAAATAATAAAATACTTAAAAAAGGGTGTAGATTAGTTTGATAAAAACACGAGGACACTGTAATGAACTACCGAATAAAAGAATTTGCAGATAAAATAGGAGTGACTACCGCAACAATCCGGAGGTGGGATAAGGAAAACATACTCCATCCATCATTTAGGAGTGTAGGCAATCAACGATATTACTCAGAGTCCGATTTATTAAAAGCACAAAATTTCAAACCAGATCTCATTAAACCTAAGAAAACAGTGATATATTGTAGAGTTTCAAATCAAGCTCAAAAAGAAGACCTTAAAACACAATGTGATGTTATGGAGGCATTTGCATTAGCAAAAGGCTATACTATCAACATTATACAAGAAATTGGCAGTGGACTAAATTTAATCAGGCCAAGGTTTCTAGAAATTGTTCAAGGAATAATAAACGGTGACATTGGAACGCTAATTGTAGCACACAAGGATAGATTAGCGCGTTTTGGATTTGAGTTAGTAGAAAGTATATGTAAGATATACGGTTGTGAATTGATAGCTGCAAATGCTGAAACATTAAGTCCACAGTCTGAAATGCTAGATGACTTAATGTCAATAATACGAGCGTTTAGTACTAGAGTTCAAGGCTTACAGAAATTCAAAAATGTTGATGACTTAATTAAAGGCGATTGAATATTTTAATATAAATTAAGATAAGCATAAAGGAGAAAGATAAAAATGTACGTTTTAGCACATGACATGGGTACTAGCTCTGATAAAGCTATTCTTGCTGATTTCAATGGCAAAATAATAGCAACAGCTAGAGCATCATATCCTACATATTATCCAAATCCTGCTTGGGTAGAACAAATCCCTAGTGACTATTGGGAAGCTGTTGTGAGTGCAACAAAAAAAATTCTAGAAAAAACGGGCATCTCGCCTAATGAAATAAAAGCGATCGTTTTTACAACACAATCTATGGGACTAATCCCTGTAGACATCGATGGAAAAACTCTTTATAACAATATTACATGGGTTGATGGAAGAGCGCAAAAGCAGGCTGATAGTATAATGAAACGGCTTGGCGGGAAAAAAATATTCACGCTACTATCTGGTACTCCCATAATGGGCAAGGATGTAATAGCAAAAATCATTTGGATTAAGGAAGAGCGACCTGAGATTTATAAGGCAACTAAATATTTCTTAGATGTGAATGGATATTTGAAATATAAATGCACTGGCAGGATGGTATCAGAGCTATCAGGTGCTTCTTCGTATGGGTTGGATCTAAAAAAGAAAAAGTTTTTATCAGTGCTGTCTCTAACAGGTCTTGACATGAAAAAACTGCCTCCCCTTGTAAAATCTACTGACCAAGTAGGAACACTTACCATTGATGCTGCAAATGAATTAGGGCTCAACCAATCTACAATAGTTTTTGGTGGTTGTGATGATGTTCAAAGCGCATGCATTGGTAGCGGAATGAATGATTACAACAATATACACATATATCTTGGGACTTCTGCTTGGGTTTGCGTAACAACTAAGGACGAAACAAGATTCAAAAATGGTGCTGCCGCTATTCAAAGTGGCGATCCTGAAGATAATCTAGTTGTAGGGGTGACTGAAGCTGCTGGAAGTAATATTGAATGGCTATTGAATAGATTTTTCAGTGATGAAAAGGAAAATCTTGGCGATGGCATTTACAGATACTTAGATAAATGTATCGAAAAAGTGCCAGCTGGATCTGATAATTTAATATTTACACCTTGGATGCTAGGAGAGCGCTGTCCTGTAAGCGACACCACAGCAAGGGCAACCTTATTCAACATTAACGAAGAGCATACAAGAGAGCATATGTTAAGAGCTGTCTATGAGGGTGTTGGATACAATTTAAAATGGATATTTGAAAATTTCGAAAAGGATTATAAAATAAGGGGAAATTGTTTTAGAGTGATTGGCGGTGGTGCACTAAACGCTGCTTGGATACAGATCATTTCCGATATTACAGGAATTGAGTTAGACGTTTTAGATGAACCGCGCGACATTGGCGCTTTAGGTGGTGCAATAATAGCACTTATAGGGCTAGGGCATTACACTTTTTCTGATACATCAAAGTTTACTAAAGTTGCAAAAACCTATATTCCAAATAAAGAAAACTCTGAAATTTATAATAAGCTATTTATGTCATATAAGGATGTGTACTATGGACTTAAGGAAGCTTATGAAAAAGCAAACGGTAAGAGATTCACCAACAAGTAAGTATGTGAAATTATAAAACTGTTGCACCGCTCTAAAAACAAAGTTACGTTTTTAATAATAATATTAATTAACAAGGAAATTTAACATATGCTAATATAGACACCAAGAAAGCAAGTAAGTATAAAATTATTTAACTTTAAAATTAAATATCGATAAATGTAATATACTAATCTTAAGAAAAAAAGAAAAGTGCAAAAAACACAAAAATTTTTCAATCTTACAAAAGAAAAAATTTTGTGATACAATATTTAATAGACACTAAAACGACACCGCAAAACTAATTAAGCAATTTGAGATGAGCTTATAATGACTAAAGCTTGATTTCAGAAGTTACAAGATTTCAAATTTTTTTTGAAAAAATCAATATAGATTTTCGTTAGGAGTAACAATGCAATATATGCAAAACAAAAGAATGCTAGACATTATAACCTTTTCTAATCTATTAATTAAAGAAGAGCTAGTAGAGGATGGAGATTGTGTTTCAGCTCGCTTACCTGATGGCGATATACTTATAACCAGCTTAAAGGCTGGAGAAATTGACAGCACTAACAAGTATAATGTAATACATGTAAAAGCAACCGATTCTCTTGATTCGTTTAAGTATGGGGAGTTGCATCGCTCAATCTATAAAACAAGATCAGACATAAATGCAATAATTACAAACCATGCAAAATTTTGTGTTGCTGTCTCTAGCACAGAAAAGTATATCCCTGCAGTATTAGATGACGTGGCTCAAATAATTGGAAGAAAAGCATACGTTGCATCTTCGGTAAACGCTACTAAAATATTGAAGCTTTTAAAAAAATGCAGTGCATGCTTAATTAAAAACGGTGGAGTAATTGCTACGGGTCGTACTGTTGATGAGGCGCATACTGGTTCTCTTGTTCTTGAAAAAGGTGCAAAAGCTTTTGTTGAAGCTACAATTTTAGGCGGCGCAAAAAAAATTCCATTTTTAGATGCGGTACTTATGCGTTTTGTGTACAAGAAAAAATATAGTAAGATTGATCAAGAATCAAAAATGCAATAAGAGAGATTATTATGACTGAAACAGAGCTAAGACAATTGGTAAAGGATGCAGGTGTAAAACTTGTGGAATCTAATCTAGTACAGGGGACCTGGGGAAATATATCTGTCCGAATTGATGACAAATATATGCTTGTAACCCCTAGTGGTCTTGATTATATACGACTAACTCCCGAAGAGATGGTAGTAGTTAATATTGAAACTATGGAGTACAGTGGGAATATTAAGCCTACATCTGAGAAGAAAATTCACGCCGCCATATATCGCAATCGCAAAGAGATAGGTGCAGTAATTCACAGTCATCCTTTCTATGCTAGCTCTGTTGCTGCATCGCGCAGAAATTTGCCAATTATATCTGATGCAATGGAAAAACATGTTTTAGGTGATGCTATTATTGCGGATTACGGATTGCCTGGAACCAAGAAACTTACAACGGCAGTCCTAATAGCACTAAGAGAAAGAAATGCATGCCTTATGGCAAATCATGGTATTATAGCCTGCGCAAAAAATTTAGATGATGCATTTATGACGTGTAAGATTTTAGAAGAAAGCAGTCGCATATTCATTGAAAAGGAGACCTGTATTTATTCAAAAAATACGACATACTCATTTAACGATATAATTACGGTTTTTCAAAACCGAAAAGCATTGAAATTATAAATAATATATTTCACACGGGGAGGGCTTAAGTTTGAAAGAGAAAATCAACAAATTAGTATATGGCATGTTCGGGCTCAAAAGAGATAGCGAATTAAAACCAACAGAGGCTTTCAGTTATAGTATTGCAGGCTTTGGACAAAACCTAATATGTGGATTTGTAAGCGCATCGTACATCGTTTACTTTTTCACAAATGGTTTACTAATAAACCCAATTACTGTTGGGTTCATAATGCTTTTCACTCGACTCTTCGATGCCTTTAATGATCCAATCATGGGTAGTCTTGTTGATAGGACACGCACAAAGTGGGGAAAGTGTAGACCCTATCTTTTATTTACACCCATTCCTATTGCTTTAACAACATCGTTAATATTCTTACCTTTAGCACCTGATACTGCAATTACCATAATTGTAGCTACTTCTATGTATGTTTTATGGAGTATTGCGTATACAATAATTGATGTACCCTACTGGGGCTTAGCTACACAAATGACAGCTGATACAAATATTCGAAGCAATATATTAACTGTTGCACGACTCTTCTGTACAGCAGGAGCAGGTTTAATTTCACTAATAGTTCCTGCGCTTCTTTCTAACTGGCTAGGCGCAATGCAGGATGCTGACGGGAATATTATTCCAGGAAAAGAATTAGAAGCGGCTAGAATATTGAGAGAGAGATTTATTTGGGTTGCTGTAGTAATTTCTCTTCTATCAATAGTTCCATTCTTTATAGGATTTTTTAACACCAAAGAACGATTCTATGTTAATGAGAAGCCAAAGAGTTTAGGACATAATTTCAGTCTTATATTTAAAAACAAACCTTTGTTGCTTATTATTGCAAGTGGTGTTTTAGGTTCTGCTAGGCTAATGTTTATGTACAGCGGCTTATATTTTGCACAATATGCACTTGGAAGCGTTAACTTCTTAGGATTCCAAGGAGCTGGATTATTTACAATTCTTACATTCTCAGTAATACCTGGTGGTCTTGTAGCCTCAGTTATGACTCCGTATTTTGCAAGAAAATATGGAAAGCGCAACACATATATAGTATCACACATTATCGGCGGTGCGGTCATGCTTGCTATGTATTTTGTGGGATATAAAGAAACCTGGCAACTAGCACTAGTTTTAGTAGGACTTGTAATATCAGGTATTCCACAAGGATTTAGTAATATTATAACTTATGCCATGATTGCTGACAGTGTTGACTATCTTGAATTACACTTTAACGAGAGAGGAGAAGGAATTTGCTTTGCAATGCAGACGTTCATCTCTAAGATTGGTATGGCTGTAGGTGCTGCAATTTCTGCGTTTGGTCTTGGTTGGGCGGGGATTGTAGCTGATGATATTTCAACGGTAACAGAACGCGCAAAAGATATTTTGTGGCTTGTCACGGCACTACTTCCAGCACTTAGTATGCTTCTCTCAGTAATTCCATTCTTCTTCTATAAGTTTAACGAGACGGAGCAACGGGAGGCAGTAAAAACCATTGCGGAGCGAAAGTTAGCACTAAACCCTTTACCTGCTGAATAAAATAAAGTTTAAATTAAAGTAAATAAAAAGTTTATGTGTTTTGCTGAAATAATGCAAAGCACATAAACATTGACATTTATAGACACGTGTAGTAAAATCAAAGTGATTTAACACTTGGGGGTGTATCATGGGACGTAGCAATTACCAAGGAGAATGGTATAAAATAATTATAAAAAGTGTGTCAGAATTATTCCCTACAGAGGAAGCAAAAAGATTCTATAACGACATATTGCTAGGTATCACAAGTGAGAGTACCTATGAGATTTTCTCTATGAAATTTGCGCCATACGGCGTAAATGTCTTAGTACACGACACTTATGGTGGTGCATTGCATCTTAATCAATGCATAGCATCTGCTAATGAAAAATACTCTCAAGAGTTGGGCTATGATGTATCTGAAATTAATGTTAATGTCAAAAATGCACGCGCACCTAGAGGTGGGAAAGAAAAAAACAGATCAATCTATAGAAGTGCTAAAAATTCAAACAAATTACTATTTCGTACCGTTCAAGTGAGTGGAAAAGCCGCATTTAATATTTTCAAAGACGATATTGCCATTAAATACTATATACATGGGTGCTTTAAAGATCTTGAAAACATACCTGTTACAGTTTTGGCTTATGCAATTTTACCAAATAATGCATATTTTGTTGTTTCGACATATGATCAAGCTGATGCCAGTATTAAAGCCTATTTCAATAGTGCTAATGTGACTTATTCTAACTACTACGCAGACCAATACGTTGATGCTGGATTTGTTTTCAATGAGAAAATAAGAATAAAAGAAATCGCAGGGGTAAAAAATATTATTCCAGCAATAATAAATGTCCATTCACAACCGATAATTGCAGGACTGGCATCTTCATTTACCGACTATCCACACACGTCATATATGGAAGAAGCTGGGACTGGACTTGCATCCCTAGAACCATTGATAAAGGTTATAGGCGCAAAAGAGCTTACATATGCATATCTTAATGCACATCGCACAAACGAAACTCGAAGTGGTGGACGCGTATTTTTAGGATTTGCGTGGACCGATATAAAACCAGAAAAACTAAAATTTGATGCCGATCTAGAGGCAATTCTCGCCAAATATGGGGTTTTAGGTAAAAAAAACATACCAGAAGATGTAATGATTGAGATAATTTTAGATGTTAACGAAAAAGGGAAATATTCATTTAACTATATTATTAATCGGCTTTTTGTAGATCTTAATCACCGGTATGAGATATTGATGAAAACGTTTGTCACGATGCTAATGCGATCACAACTTACCTTTGATGAGTGCGCAAGTAGCTTAGGTTTATTAGGTTATTCTGACAATAAGCTCATTTATGATATCATCTACAAGATTAACGAAAAAACAGGTTATGCCTATGATTATATACTAGGCAAACTTGGATTTGCATATCCAAACCAACAGTTGCTTGTTAAATTATTTGGCTATATTAAAGAAAAATATGGTTTTTCTTATGGACAACTTATCAAAAAGTATAATCTCTACGATGAAAAGTTATTAAAGTACCTAAGCGCAACACTTTAATCTAGGATAATTGATAAATCTCTAATTCAATGCACTACATTATGAATTGAATATTCTGTAATACTGTCTATCTTAAATCTTAGATTGTAAGTTTAAGATTTACTATTCTCAGTCTAAATGAGTACAAGAATGCGATTTTTTGACAATTGCGTTGTCTAGTCTATTTACCACTATCTAATTAACTAGATAACCGAATAAACATAACGAGTGCACAATAATATTTTCACTAACTACATAACTTAAAAAGTCATATTGTTGTAAGATATCTAACCTTTTGGACTTTGAATAGAAATATTTGTTTTAGTTTTCGCTTGAATAAAAACAGTATAGTTTTCATAGACTATGTAACGAAATACTTTTTTCTTTATGAATTAGTACTAGATTTTCAATGAATTGCTATTCGATTTATGAGGCACTCGCATCTTCATTGTTCTTTTATATTATCTATAATATACACACCATTGCCACTTGCATCCATACAAGTTTTATTTTCAAAAATAGCTTCTCTTGCAAGCTGATCTGCACGGTCATTATATTTGTTGTTTGAGTGACCCTTGACTTTTACAAATTCAAGATCAATCACTCCTTTATACTTCTCTATAAAACTCTGATAAAACTTTGTTAGGTCATTGTTAGTTTTCCAGCTCCCATCTGCCCACCTTGCTAACCCTTCTAAGTCATGGAATATACTCAACTTATTGCAATTATTTTGTAGTGCCCAATCCATTGCACCAACTACCCCAAAAATCTCTCCAGCAACATTGTTATGTGCTAAAAATTTAGCGTTATTACTTTTTCCACACAACTCAGTTTCTTCCATGTTGTTATTTATGATTACTATTCCATAGCTATAATATCCTTTTAAACCATCAAAACTTCCATCAACGAAAGCTACAGTTCGACCCTGTTGTAATCGTGTAGCTATATCATCAGATACTACAATGTCCGCATCACTTAAAAACGCCTCTGCCGCTTCCTTGTTTTTAAATGATTTAAAAATAGCACCAGGAAATCCAGTTATTGCTTCTTGACAGCTACTCCAGTCAGTGAATATCCCAGTCTCGCGTCCTTTCTTTACCGCATAATAATCAAGTTGTAATAGTGGAGCTATATCAGTAGATACTGCAATGTCGACATCACTTAAAAATGTCTCTGCTGCTTTCTTGCTTTCAAATGACTTAAAAACGGCACCAGGAAATCCAGTTGTTGATTTTTGACAGCAATTCCAGTCAGTAAATATTCCAGTCTCTCGTCCTTTTTTTACCGCATAATATTTTTGTTTTGTCATTTTAACAGCCTCCACTGAATTTCCTGCATTTATAGTATATCACAATATTTTCGATAGTATTTGATTTAAGAATTCACTGTTTGAAATTTGATGTGTAGAATGTAAAATGAATTGTCGCAGTAAATTGAAAATTTTCAGACCGACAAAGAACATAAATTTCCCTCGTATATCTCATAAGAATTGCAACCTTTGTTGCTTTATAATACTCAAAGTTACTGTTCAGACCTTAACTGAATTAATGTTAATAGTGTTAAATCTTGGACATATTTCCTAGATTGCTAGTTAAAGGAATTTTTTCTGCATTTGGAACATTTACTGTTGTGCATTTTCCCGCTAAAGTGCTGACCTTTTCCAAAATATCATGCCGAAGAGGGACAATAACTATGTTTTTTATATAAGCTGTGAACAGTAACTACTCAAAAAAGCGCATTAGCACTCAATCCTTATAATTTCACCATCGACACGACCACTTCGGTATCCTTCTCAAACAAGTAGTTGTCTTGTTTGTTACATTCAAAATTGAACGAAAAATCGGTGTATTTTCCTTTTATTTGCCATTTAAAGTTTTGCTTGATTTTTATTACGCACTTATAATAAAAGTACGAGGTGGTCTTGAAGTGTCTTAACGGCGGAAGGACACTTTTTATACATGGATACAGCTACTTAAAAAAAATACAATTTATTTGTTTTAATATTTGCTAAATGTTTCCTTTATCGACACCATCTTTGAAAATGCAACTGTGTAATGAATACCGAATCTAGACTTATGACAGTGTGAGGATGTAATAGCATCTTTAGTCATCTTATCCGCTCGAACATCATAGTGCATTTTTGTCATACACACATACAGTGTATGCATGCGTGATGAATTGAATACTACTTTGAATGTGTGTGAATACTTGCCTAAGGCTGAACTACCTTTTCTTACAGCTGACGTTTTTCAACGGTCATGTGTTTTCTTGCTTCTAAAAACAGTAGTTTCATTCTGTGATTTTTTCTCTATGGCTCTATAACTCACGTCATGGAAAAGGAAGTTAAATTTTTATTGTAGTGTAAAGCTAAATTACGATATCATTTTGTGTTAAACATTAAGACGGTCTTCTGTACTTTTATTATACTGCAAAGTTATGACTTATCATAGTTTGTTTTGTAGTATTTATATTAGATCAAGTATTTCATCAAGCGACATCACCCACTTACTTTTGGTATTTATTGTGAATTTATTGTGAATTTAATGGATTTTACTACTCTAAAGTTACTCTAAATACCAAATCGCCCTTAAAAATAATGTGTTGAATTGAAACAGCAAATATGGTATAATAATTGCGTATATTTTGGTCTGTTTACACGTGCGCATATATTAGGGATTCCTATACTAGCGAAAAAGTTCCGATTAAAATTTTGACCTAAGATACACATCGCTGTTTAACTGAACATATTTGGAGACGCAATATGAACAAAAAACTAACCTTTCTGGCATGCTTAATTCTCATCCTAACAATATTCGTGTTTGTTGGATGCAATAAAGATACAGAGGAAACAGCCATTAGCAGAATCGAGATATATTCAAGTCCAGTAACTTACTATCTTTGGGGACAGGAGCTAGATTTAGCAAACGCTCATATTAAAGTTATATACGAAGGCGGGCAAGAAGAGTTAGTAGCAATTACAGAAGGAATGATAAGTGCATTTAACAAGTTTTTAGTAGGAGAGCAAGTATTACAAGTAAATTTCGAAGGGAAAACAACAAACGTCATAGTAACAGTAGAAGCACCACCGCTCATAGAAATGACGATTATTAGAAATGATAGTTTTAAATGGCAGTATGTTGAAGAGCAAAATTTTAATCCTAGAGGCTTATCTCTAAATCTTGAGTGTGAATTGAATTATTCAGTTGAAGTACCAGTAACTATCGATATGGTTAGTGGTTATGTACGTACAAGAATAGGACAACAGACACTGACAATTACATATGTATATAGTGGCGTAGCATATACAAAGCAAATAGACATACAAGTTGTACCGAAATCACTTTTAAGCATGATCATTTCTAGGTTTCCAGATAAAACAACATATTTTAAGGATTCAGTTACATTAAATCTAGTTGGTGGCAGAATGCTACTACAATATGACAATAATTATGCAGTAGATGTAGAAATGACATCACTAGCAGGACTAGAGGCAATATGGGATTCGTCAACTATTACACAAGAGTCTGATGTAACGTTAATTTATGGAACAAATAAGGATGGGGGAAGTATTGTAGCGCACTTTAACGTTATAATAGTTGAGGAAAACATTGTAGACTGCAATGTTGTTACAGCACCTACTAGCAACCAGCTAGTAGAGACACCATTGAATTTAAGAGGGTTAGTTTTTGCAGTTGTATACACTGATTCCCCTACTGATATTAAAGAGATTAAATACATAACTGCCACTGCTACAAATGTCTACTGTGATGGTGAGACATATAATCCGCCAGCCGCTGGATATCTTATGCATGTTTACGGATACAATAAATATTTAGTAGGCGAGCAGCAGGTCACAATTAAATTTTATTCTGGCACGAAATTGTTAAATAAGACTGTAACACTTACTATAACTGTTGCAGACAAAATTATATCAAGCATTGATATCTATAGGACGTCAGAATTTGATGATGAAGGAAATCCTGAAAATGAGCAGGTGATATATTCAAAAACTGAATTTTCACCATTTAGTTCGTGGACTTATGTTTTAAAGTTCAACAACGGGACGCAAACGCTTCCAGCACTCCTTCCCTATACAATGAAAAAGGATGCTACCTCCGATGCTCCTCTACTTTATGAGGTTTCGGGAGCAACAGTGTGGCAAATTGTTTACCAGGATGAACAATATTTTAAGGAGACAACCTACACATTTGATATCGTTGCACTCTCGATTGAGAACGTAACAGGATTCTATACAAATAATGTAATATACAGACCACTTGAGTTTTTAACTATTGAGTATGGTAGTTCATGGGTCAGCCTAAATGAAATATTTGCATATATAGAATTTAATAATGGTAGCGGCTTATTTGCTGACCTTTCTGGTCACACCTTAGACCCAAATTCTTTTAGCACGAGTGATCTGACAGCACAAAGAGCTACTTTTACACTGACATATGATGGAATGGTAAAAACTGACGTTGAAATTGCTATAAAAGTAGTAAGATACGTTGATGCATTTTCAATTGCTCAGGTACCGTTTAGAATTAACTATTTTGTATACAATGCCAATGATCCACAATATAGCGAAAGCAATTATGAATTCAGTACGCAAGGGCTGATTCTTTCTGTTGTCTATAATGATGGAGGAGTAGATAACATTTCTGACTTTTCAGGTGGCGAGTGGATTTTCGAATGCGCCGACTGGACGAATGAAGAAAGTTATGGCAAATTTACATCAAGCAATGCCGAAAAGATAATATACGTTTATAACATAAGCAATGTTTCAAATCGTTTAAGTTTTCGAGTGAGTGTTACTAACGATTTAGTTTCTATCCGATACAAGGATGGTGCTAACATGGGGACTGTTTATGTAGGCGCAAAGATCGATTTAACTGATAAGTATATAATTGCAACATATCAAAACAGGTCAGAGAGAATTATTCAACTCACAGAAAGCATGATAGAGTTTGACTACGCTTATACCACTGTTGGAGAGACAGTTGAAGTAAAAATAACCTATGGCAATATGCAAGCAGTTACGACAGTAACAGTTGTAGAAAATACAATAGCTAGAATTGAAATAACTGCGCTACCGACAAAAACAGTTTATGCACTTGGAAACACGTTTGACAGAACAGGACTCATTGTAAGCGTTCATTTTAAAAACAACACATCTAGCATATTGCCTGCCACGGCATACACATTATCTAATACATCCACAACAACATATCCTAACTATGAGGTGCCAGATGAAAAGGATGCAAGACTAGTTACAGTCACTTACAGACCGTCAATCATTTTGCCTGATTCATATACAGCAACGTTTAAAATATATATTGTTGAAAAAGCCCCAATATCAATGGTTTGGACATCGAGTAGACCTACAGTTGAAATAACAGAAGGTAGTGAGTTCAAATTAGATAAAATCGAAATTTTTGGAAGTCCTGGGGTTTTATTATCCTCATCAGAAATAAGTGTAAGCTACAATGATGGAACTGAGACAACTATGTCGCTAAACACACTCATTTCGCAGCTAACCGTTATTAATTACAACAGTGGTTCAAGAGTGGACCAAATTATTGAAATTAAATATGCAAACGGTTGCACCCTCCAAGTTTTGGTTCGCATGATAACGAGAGAGCTTTATACAATTTCAGTTTCGCCCTCGAGCATAACCGTTATTGAGAACGCTTCAATTGATCTTTCAGAATTGCAATTACATCTATTATTCACGGACTCAACTTATGCTGATGCTCCTGTGCTCGATGAAAACATATACGTTTCAGCGACAAATCCACAAGGCTATGACAAATCAAACAGCATAATGGGCACACGTGTCTATCAAGTAGCATACACTTATAATGGCATAACAAGATATTGTGATATATCTATAACCACTATAGAAAAGACACTTATGGCCGTTACAATCGGAATTATGCCAAAAACACAATACTTAGAGGGCGAGCCATTCACCGTAATGGACGTTGATGGTACTAGCGGAACACTTATTCTTACATATGATAACGGCAACTATGAGGAAAAGAATTTAACGGAGGCAGAATCACAATCTACGGGTTTCTATATCAACAAAGTTAAATTTAACAACAATGAGTTTAGCGGCAAATCAAATGCACAGACAATTTATATATATTATGTATGGAACAACATAGAATTTAGAGCCGAATACGACATTATTATGAATGATAGACGTAATGTCGTTGTCGAATATGTAGGAGCATCTAGTGGTGCGACTACCAATTACACATATGGTGATTTTTCGGATGAAAACGGATTGTTTGATCTTAACGCAATGCCAACAGCTAGGATTAAATATTATAGATATTATTCAACAGATGCTACTGAATATTTCGACACTGCAATTGATGCTAACAAAGGCAATTTAATTATTGACTATGTAAGGGTTGAGGAATATCCAAACTACATTAGCGCAAACAATCCAGGTGACTACAGCTATATGCGTAGTGTTGGATCCTACTATGTTATTTTAAAGTATAGTGGAAACGCAAATAATAATGCATTTGTATCCAATTCAACAAATTCCCCAATAGTCACAATAGTTCCAAAGAAAGCTTTTGTATTGGCTTCTAGTATTAACAAAGTGTATGGAGAAAATCACACAGAAGATTATACGATACAATTCTATGGAGATACAAACGGATTATTGGATGTAAGAAAGACACCATTTGCTTACGATGATACATTTAGCTCTGAAAATTTTGCACTGCAAAACACTGATGGAACACCTTCCTATTATGGTTTAAATTTAATCGAGTATGTTAGTATTAGTATTTATAATGAGCTAGGCGAGTCCATAACTGTAAGGAGCGACACTCCTGTTAGCACGTATTCAATTTTCCTATCAGGAATAGTAAGCCAAGATTATTCAATTTCTTATGTAAACGTTGGTGAGACTGCAGCAAAATACACAGTATCTAAACGACAAGTAATGATAACTCCGATTGCTATGAGTGTTGAGTACGGTTTACTACCAGGTGAATATTCAATTGCATACACCACTAGTAAAATTGATGGTGACGCTATGTCTGGCATTGTTGGAGCTGACCAGCTAGCAGGAGCATTGGCTATCAGAAATTCAATGCTAGCATCCGCGCGCAATGTTGGATTTCATATTATTACCTTAGGCACACTTAGCAATGCAAACTATCAATTGCTCCTTCCCTACAATCCCGAAATCGCCTCAGATAATCATGTCCTACTAGAAATAATAAAGAAAGACATATATCTTAAGGCGTTTAACGCATCTTCTACTTATGGCTACGGAAATCAAACAATTATTTATGGATTTTATTCTGATTCAGCAGCTGTTAATACTGATGCGTTTGCGTATAATGATGAATCAATTGGCTTAGGTGTCGTTGAAATTAGATATTATTCTAAGGGAACCACTAATTTAATTGACCCTCTAACTGAAATATGTGGGACTTATGATATTTTAGCAGTAATATCACAAGATTTGCAGAGCTTAGTTTATAATAACTATAATGTTATATCGCTTAAAGGTGATCTTGATATTGAGCAAAGAGAGATCAATGTTTCGATAGTTTCCTTAGAAAAAACATATGGAGATCCTGATCCTAATTTTGAGCTTCAATATAATATACAAGATATGGTAAACGAAGCACCGCTACTAGGCAGTCCTGAAAGAATAGCGGGGGATGGCGTTGGTGTTTATCTTATAGGAATATCAAGCATGATAGCGCAAAATACTAACTACAAGTTAATGCTCGCAGGAAATGCTTTCCTCACAATTAACCCCAAAAATTTGACTTTACATTTTATAGATCCCAATAATGGTGGTTATTTTACAGGAGATTCAATCGAAAGAACCTATAATGGTAAATTCCCATCAATTTCTTATAATGAATATGATCTTTTAGATCAGAATAGTGAGCTAAATCAAGCATATGACAAGGATAATATTGCATTCACCTTTGAAGCTACAAGCTCAGCGGCTGGTCGATATGCGTTAACTTTGATAGCAAGTGATCCGAACTATAATGTTAATTTTGCATATCAAGGCAGAAATTACTATAGAATTAATTCAAAGAGTCTAAATGAAAGTGACTTCATATTAACAGCTGATGGTGCTCCTGTCAGCACCGATCTAGTTTACAACTATAATTCTAGTTTCATTATGGCTCTAAGCGTCAAAACTGAATCAATAGAAATATTGTATGACCAAAACAACAATCAAATGAAAGACGATTTAAGTCGGCCTATCAGAGATGTGATAAATATCATTTATGCACAGGGCTCAACTCTAAATGTGTCTAACGCTGGTAGTTACTATATCACAGTAGCTGGTATTAGCAATCCTAATTATATTATTCCAACTAATCTTACTGTTAGAGAAAACTTTGTCGTTAAACCTAGAGAATTGAAGGTTAAACTTAGGAATGCAGTATATAATTCAACTCTTGGCAAATATATTCAAGAGCGCACCTATGATTCTGCCCCGCTTGCTCTATATTCTAACAGTGAATTTGATATATTAGATGGATCAACTGTCAAAAACGAGATTAATGTTCAATTAAAAGTAACAAACCCATTTGCCCCCGAGTTTCAGTTAACACCAACGGCAGTCCTGTATGATGAAAACGGAAATATAGTTCCCTATGATATTGAAATCCTGCCATTTACGCAGGTATCAGATGCTAACAATTTTTCTGTTAAGTTTTTTGCTGAGGGGGATAACCCATATAAGCTGTTAGTTAATAGGCGCCAAATTTCGGTAAGTTTGTTTGATGAGAACTTAAAGAAAAATTTTGATAATAAGCAACCATCAATTTCGAGTGCAATCTGTCAGATATCCGATACATCTACAAGCTTAAGCTTTAATTCTCTAGTCTTTTCATTTACAAGAACTACAGACATTTATAGAGCAACCTCTGAAGTGGGTGACTATAGTATCGGGCTAGCATGTTACGACACTAACCATACCGTTACTCTTGATGGTGACTATATTTACTCTATATTGAAGGTAAATATCCAAGTTGAGATTGCATCTAACAGATTAGTGCTAACCTACGATGGCTCTCAGTTTTCTTTCAGCAGTAATGAAGTAGTGTTCAGGTCTGTGATAGATGGTGCTACAGCCCCTAGAATTCGAACCTTGTACAATAACACATCAGATACTTCCCTAAAGACAGCATTTTCAAATTCTGTAACACAGGCAACAGGTATTAGGAGTGACATAGACAACATTGATCCAACAAGCGATCCTACAATACTAAATGCTAGATTGAATTCACTTAAGTCTAGAGTTGATGCATTCAAGACGTATTTTAGTGGCACGGTTGCCCCATTCATGGCAAGAGAAGAAAGTGCTTACAAAGATATAATTTTATCCTATTTTAATTCGCTATTAGATGCTATCACATCAGCTAGTTATGCATCCGACATGCTAAACTTAACACAAAGCATGAATGCTATTTCAACCATTGCAAACAATCTATATAATGCTGTCATAAATCTAGATAGTTACATTGTATTTATAATAGATGGGGATGCAACTAATGCAAATGCTTTAGGTTATGGCATTACTATGTCACCAAATGATTTCAATCGTGAGTTTATATTAAACTTCAATATAGCTGCGCCACCCAAGGTGCGTATAAGTCCTGCAACAATAACAATAATATTAAATAATGGCACTTCAATCTATGGCGAAAGCACAGCTTTAGCACTCAATAATTCCATAAGCTACACCGTATATTTAGGAGCTCAAGGAAGTCAAGATATAACTAGCAATATTTCCGATTATGGTATTACGGCTAAATTCAAAATTAGCACATCAGATTCATGGCCTTATCCTGCAAACACCTATGCAATCACAGCAGATGATGGGTATGGTACAACAAGCAACAATTATCTATTAGCCCCCCTCAACTCTGCGAACTTTGTTATAACTCCTAGAAATATCTATTACCACTGGGAAGGACGTTCATCAAAAATAAATTATTATGGTGAAACAGTGCTAAAAAACAGCTCATATTTAGATCTCATATATTATTCTAGCGATAACTCTGGTTTAGCATCGGGACTTCTTAATAGCGATAGCACATTAGTGCCTAGAGTAAACTCCTATAATGTTGATGGTTATTTATATATTAACAATACATGGACACTTCAAAGCATATTTGGGACTACGGCAAAGCCTAATGCTGGAAACTACCTTTTAATCGATTATGGGTCAACTTTCTCAATGAGCTCAAACTACAAGGTAAACATAATCAGCCCATTAAACAAAACGGAGCTTTGGTCAAAAGATATTATCACAATCAATAAGGCTACTTTAGCTCTAGTTGCAAACAATAATATAATATCGAGAGTCTATGGATTTGCCTGGACACCTATTATCACAGGATTTAAATACACAGACACAATTGATGATCTTGCTGTCAACAATGTGCCATTTAATTTAGTTGCAAAAACAAATGGAGCTTACCTTAACACTCTTTCAATGCCTGTTCAATCCAATCTTCCTGTTAGCTTCAACCCGCCTCAAACAAATTGGCAAAATTATGTTTTTGATGATTCATTTGCATCAAATACATTTTATTTGACAATAACAAAATCAACACTTAATATTAAACTTCAACCAAATACGGTGGATAATTCATTTACTATGGTATATGGATCTACTCCAATATACCAACAGGACTATGATTTAGAGGTTGTGGGTCTGCACTCACACGATCAGGGGCACTTGTCAGAAATCAAAGAAAAAACGCAAGTCGATTTCTATAAGCATGTAAGTGATGTTACTCCTCTAGGATATGCAAATATGTCCTTCCCAACCGAAAATTCATCACTAAATGCAAACACCCAAACCGCATTGCAAAATTACAATCTAGGATTTATCTCAACTCCATTCGTTGTTACTAAAGCGACTCTAACGATTGGGTTAAATATATCTACAACAATACACGTCATGAAAAACACCGAGTTAGGGTTATATAGAGTTAAATATATAGCTGCTACAAATTCTAATACTGGAGTAGTGACAATAAGTTCGCTTTCCCTTGTTAGTGGGATTTTTAGCATGTCCCAAGTTACATATTCTGGTTTGGTTGGTGGCGATACAGTAGGAAAAATTATTAGTTCCCATGTAGCTACTATTACAACGACGCAAGGGGCAGAATCAGGCTACACTGAAAACACAAGATATTTAGACACTAATATGGTCCCATACGTTGTATATGGTTATAATAAAAGCCAAGTTGGAGAACAATCAGTAAGACTTTCAGTAAGAGAGGTGGATTTGTTTATTAGCGAGGAGCCAGATTATAATGTTGTATACACTCCATTTACAGTTCATGTGCACGACAGCCTTACTTCAATGGATATGAGCGAAACTAATAAATTACTAGCTACGGATACTGATTTTTCACTTTCAGACCTCGAATTTATATTAAAATACCAATCTGGCGCAACAGTGACATCTCAATTGTATCAAACTGATTCAAACAATTACCTTAGTGTTGTTTCAGGTAATATTCCATCGATACCTAATCAAAACGAGTGGCTGACGGTTCAATACAGCTTACGACAAGCATTGAAAACCTACGATGGAGCAACGAGTCTTACATTTATGCATACCAATGCCACAGAATACACTCTTACTCTTACAGGAACTAGTGCTATTCTTCCAGCAAGCTTTTCTGATACTAATTCGCTTACTGTAGCCATAAGAAGATATGACATTAATACGGTTAACTATTCAACACATCCTGTCTTTGACAACAATAGCGATTACGTTTATGGAAGTGAAATCAACTCTGAAAGTGGAAGTACAAATATAAGTATAGTAGACAACTCATTAAATAAAAAATTTGAGTACGACGTCATAGACACTACAGTAAGACTTGTTGCTAACTATACGGCTAATTTTTCATATATCTTACTTGTTAATGGTTCATTTACTAGTGACTACCTTGCAATTGAGTTCAAGGAGGGTGGTATTTTTGTAGTATACAGTTTAAGTGGCACGGTGAGCCAAATTGCAAATATATCTAGTGCTAGAGATATATTTGACGGATTTACTCATAATATTAAGATTTATTACAATAAGGAGGCTAGTATTCTCAATATTCTTATTGATAATAATTATCTAAATGTTTATGACAATAGTGCTGTATCAGTTGCTCAATATAATCCAACCGTAAGTGGACATATAAGTATAGAATCATCAAATGCTGGCTTTGTAGTTAATAATGCCAAAGCTTGGGTAAGACATTTCTATATTTATCAGCAAGGGTATAAGGACATATATGGAACAGTTGCTAGAGCCGGCACGTCAACAAAAGTGATTTACATTAGCGATGCATTACAAAGTGCACAAATAAATATTTCCTCCCTGTTTGCTACGCAACGCTCTTTAGGGAAGATAAACTATACCTTTGAATATAAGGTAAACGGAGTAATGCTTACAACTCAAAGTGAAATTCTTAGTAGAACAATGACATTGGGTAGACATTTTGTTGAACTTACAATAAAAAATCCAAGTTTAGGCCTTGAAGAGTATTGTGCACTTAACGTCATTATTACTAATAGTCCTGGCGAATTTACCATCAGTAGTAGTGCGTTAGCTATACCTATTAGTGTTGTAGGACCATCTAATCCTGTTAATTTGTATGGCTATAATAGAGTTTCGGGCACGGATTATATATCAGGAACAGCTGAAATTAGAAACAATTTTATGATTCAACCATCAGCTCGATACTCAAAAATTTCCCTTGACTTCTCAATTGAACGTGCAAAATTTAATACCAATGCGTATCGCAATAATAATTTAGAGAGTTATATCATATTTGCTACCAATAATCATAATTTTGAAGACTTCACAGCCGCTTCAACAGCTAGTGTTTCAAATGGATATTATGGTATTGCTCTTGCACTCAGATATGATGCATCAGGCAATGTGACTGAGGCAAGACTGCATATTAAGTATAATATGACAGGTACAACAAGTTCTTATTATAAAACTCTTACTGGAATCACATGGAATACTACAAGCGTATATAGTGCTGAATTGATATTCAATAATAATAGTAGTGATGATTCTTACGATTCGATGAGCTTAATTATTCGAAATAATGGCATAATTGTTTCAGTAAGCAATATTGATTCTCAATTCTATTTTGATGATTATTCAACGATTCCTCAAAGTCAAATTAGATATATCATGAATAATTATACACAATTTGATAGTAGGGGTCGCAGGGCAGCCATTTCATTATCAGACACAAAGATAACTTTACGGTCCATCTTGTTTGGAGAGTCAACTGCTCAGCACGATTACATAATAGATAATCAATATGTCCAAAATATAGGTACTCCCATTTCTGTAGCCTCTGACAAAGCAATTACACTATCGGATGCTTATAGTAATGCTTACTTTGGCAACTACGATACTGTAAAACTTGCATTCTCTGGAACTCAAAGTGGTAGTTTTGATTATGCGTTTGCATTCAGTGGAAGAACACTATTGTCAGGACGAAGTCTAAGATTATATTATGATGGTACTTCGTTATACTTTACTTTCTATGATTACGAAGCTTCAGCTTTAGTGCAATATGCAATGCAAAAGATTAGCGATGTTGAATTATTCAATGGTGATAAACACACAATTCAAATTATCTTCGACCGAAGTATAAGTTTAACCTTAGCTAGTGTAGCTGGAGTGTTAGAAGCAAACGGTTCTACAATTGATATAAATAAAATAACAGTTATAGTTGACGGAATTGCTTATGGTAGTTCTACACCTATAATATTTCCTGCAACTCAAAACCTAGTAGCTTGGGTTAAAGCTGATGGAAACACAACAAATTCCTACACTGCAAATAATGCAAGATTCTTAGCTTCTGTCAATGGTGTTGAGTTTAAGGCAAGTGTTCCAATTGCAATTCATGGCTTTGAAACCGCCGCAATTAACTGTAGCATAGAGTCGATGTTATAATTAAAAAATTAACTAAGCATTCTTAAATTGTAAGTCTAATTGAATTATTCGAATTTAAAAAATATGTTGTTAACCATACGGCTAAATATAAACAACATCATTATTAAAGAGGAAATATTGAAAATTGCACTAATTGGTCTTGGAAATAGAGGGCGCATTTATGCTAACAATCTGCATTTGCACTCAGATGTTCAAATTTCTGCACTTTGCGATAAAAATGCTAGTATACTTGAATCTTGTAAGCAAACATATGGCTTAAAAGATGATGCAGTTTACATCTCTGACGATGATTTTTTTGCTGCTGGTAAACTTGCTGATGCGCTAGTCATCGCAACGCAGGATAAGGATCATTATAGGCATGCTATTAAAGCATTAGACCTAGGTTATCATCTATTACTAGAAAAGCCCGTATCTCCTGATTGGAATGAGTGTTTAGAAATAACACGTCTTGCTAAGGAAAAAAATTTAAATGTTGTTGTCTGTCATGTGCTTAGATATTCAGCCTTTTATGATAAAATTAAATCACTTATCGATAGTGGTATAATTGGTGAAGTCGTTTCAATTAACGATATTGAAAATGTCGCTTATTGGCATTTCAGCCATAGCTATGTAAGAGGTAACTGGCGTAATAGTAAAGAATCTGGACCGACAATTCTTACCAAGTGCTGTCACGACTTAGACCTAATTTATTATTTTTCTGGTGCAAAATGCAAGGAATTGTACAGTACTAGTTCTCGAAAGCTTTTTTTAAATGAAAACGCACCAGATAATGCAACCGATTATTGTCTAGATCCATGTCCCAATAGAAAAAAATGCCCATACGATGTGAAAAAAATATATTATGGTATTACACGGCACACACTGCCTTTATTACTAGTTAAGATCAAACTGATTACAGGAAATGGAAACCCAAGATATCGTGATCTCAAGGAGGCACTTAAAACTTCCCCCTATGGCCGATGTGTATATAAATGTGACAATGATGTGGTGGAAAACCAAGTTGTAACAATGCGTTTAGAAAACAACGTTAACGCAACACTAACAATGACTGCTTTTTCTAAAAGTAACTATAGACGCATACACATCTTTGGGACGAAAGGCGAAATCTTTGGAAACGACAAATCTGCTAAACTAGAACTTAAAATATTCGGCGGCCCCTCTAAAACTGTCAAAGTTAAAGCCGGGAATCTCTTTAACCATTTTGGTGGTGATTCAATGCTTGTGAATGATTTCCTAGACTTTCTAAGAAGTGGCGTGGCTACTACTCGTCTTTCAACTATTGAAGACACTCTTGAAAGTCATAGACTAGCATTTGCGGCAGAGGATTCAAGAAAGTTTGCAAAGACCATTATCTTTGAAGATGAAGTAAACAATTGATGCGTTTTTTATTAGTCGCTAATAAAGATTTAAAAAACTTAAGTTAAGGATTTACTTTATCAAAATGCCTACAGCATCATTAAATTCGAACGATTTTTACCCTAATTTCAGCATCCCTCAACCTTAAAGGCCGACTTCTTTCAAGCCACTCTTTTTATAGTCGTTTTCTTAGTCGTTTTTGGTTTACCGCATACAAAAATGCTTATTTTGAAATATCTTTGGTTTTGGTTTGTTGGCATCTGGGTTCGTTAAACTTTTGTTGCTTCTATCGCTTCACCTAAATAATTTGTATTAAGCATCTTCTGATTTCACAATGAAAAATATCATAATCTCGCTTGCGCTTATCGGATAGTCGAAATTATGATAAGGAGTTTTGTGCGTTCACTATATGATGAGTGTGCTCTCTTGTTATACTCTCTAGCGCATCGTATACCAAAGCCTATAAAGTATGAAAGGACTCGAGTTTTCAAAATATGTGACACCGTATTTCGCCTAGTATTTTACTACCTTTGTAACGATACTCTCAAAAGTACATACCTAAATATTGGATTTATGCGGATAAAATAATTGATGCCATAGACTACACATTCTCTTTCCTGTGTGAACGGGTGTAAAAATAAAATTGGTAATGGAATAGCTCGATTTAATTAGCGTGTGTCTTGCTAGTTTAGGCAGTCGAATAATTGTCTATATGCCATGGCAGATTTTCTGCGTGGAAACTAGTGCACGACCCGCCCTTTATGGCTACACGACTACCTCCACCGATCAAAATTCACAGACGGATCGAGGCATTTCATCATTGTCTTGTATCTTCAATAAGCTTAGCAGTATATAGTCAACCGTTTCTGTTTCATTGTAATTTTGAAGCTTTACCTCTTGAATCTCATTTGCTTAAAAAATGCGCTTGTCGTCTAAGATGCTTCTTACCTACTCTAAACTAAGGGAGTTTTTCTCAAAGAAAGGAAATAAATTGATTTAATGCGGCCCGCACTCCATTTGGCAATTAATTCAAGACACCGCCATTGGAATACGCCCGAGCATCAAGTAATTTTCGATGCGGATGCGAGCATTTCATCGTTTAGATTAAAAATGTATATTCCATGGTTTTCTCTAATATATATACGAATTCAAGGCTTTTTAAAACTTTCTTTGAGCGTTTTTTGGTCGTTTGGTTTTTACCAAATAGAGACTTGTTTTAATTTTAAGTATACATATATTTGATTTCTTAGCGCATAAGTTTACTCTGGTCCTATGATTACTCTCTCAACTCGTCGTTTAGATTTAGGCATTTTCTTCTCATGGTGCTCAAATATGTGAGTGCTTTAATATGTTTATATGGTGTATGAGAAATGAAGCTGTAAAGACTCTATCAAATTTAGAAAGTAATTTATTTTGAAAATTATAAAGCTATTTTAACCTTTCTAATACTGAAAACTGACTGTTGTAAAGATCAAAATATTGACCCTTATTTAATAACAATTGGTCGTGTGTCCCTTGTTCTACAATTTCTCCATTTTCTAAAACAAGAATCAAATCAGCGTTTCGAATTGTTGATAATCTATGCGCTATAATAAACCCTGTTTTTCCTACGGTCATCAGGTCAAATGTTTCTTGAACTAGTTTTTCAGTATGGGTATCGATATTGCTTGTTGCCTCATCTAGTATTAAAATTGGCGCATCTTTTAACATAACACGTGCGATACATATTAATTGCTTTTGTCCATCCGATAAGCTTCCACCACTTTCATTTAAAATTGTATCGTACATGTTTTCTGTAACCATAACAAATTCATGGCAATATGCTGCTTTTGAAGCACTAATGATTTCATGCTCAGAAGCTTCCTTTTTAGAGTATGCAATATTTTCTGAAATGGTAGCATCAAATGTCCAACTATCTTGCAAGACCATACCAAAGCAATTTCTAAGAGAATCAATGGTTATATTAGAAATGTCATATCCATCAATTAGAATTTGTCCAGAGTTGATATCATAAAATCGCATTAGGAGGTTAACAAGTGTAGTTTTACCGCTCCCAGTTTTCCCAACAATTGCAATTCTCTGACCAGGTTTAACGCTCAGATTAAAATTTTGAATTAGTGGCCTTGAAGGGTCGTATGAAAAAGAGACATCTCTAAATTCAATAACTCCCTTTACACTTTCAGTGACAATTTCTTGACTTGCCGTCTCTTCGATTGAGTTCATGCTAAGAATTTCAACGATACGAGATGCAGATGCACTAGCGCGTTGCAACTCTGGCATTAGATTTCCGATTTCATTAAACGGACGTGCAAACCGTAACGCATAGACAAGAAAACTACCTATACTCCCAGCACTAAGCTTTAGCACCACACCTAATATTCCAGCTGCAAGATAGGCAATATTATTTATAAAGCGCGTGATCGGATTATTTATTGATGAATAAAAGTTTGATCGCATTGACGATGAACGATACTCATTGTTTATAGCTTCAAAGCGATCCATTGATGTAGATTGATAATTATAGGCTAAAATTAGCTTTTGATGCGAAATCATCTCATCAGATAATCCACTCAATAAACCTAAATCCTTTTGCTGCTTTCTAAAAAACTTCTGGGTTTTTTTTGTTATTTTAGATGTCGTAAGAATTGATATTGGTGTTAGAAGGATAATTGCTAGTGCCACATAAACATTGATATAGAGCATGAATGACATTGTTGCAATAACAGTGCAAACGCCATAAAAAAGTTCGTCAAGTAGTTGCAGTAACCCGTCACCTACAAGCTCAATGTCATTAGTCATTCGACTTACAAGATCGCCTCTTGAAATCTTATCGAGTGAATTGAATGGTATTTTTTGAATTTTCTCTATAAGCATTTTGCGTAGCTGTTCAGAGGATCGTTGTGCAATAACGTTATTTAAATAGGATGACAAATAGGCAGAAACGGCACCAGAGATAGTTATAAGTCCAGCAGTTATTGACATTTGTACAAGTATTTGTCCGAATCCATCACTTGTAATTATATCAATTGCTTTCCCTGCCATGAAAGGCACTGCGATTGAAGCAACAGTTACAATTATTGAAAGAATGAGCGAAATAAAGATGAGACCATGCTTATCTTTGATAAGTTCACGAAGAAGTGTTATTGCGTGCTGATGTGATATTTTCTTAGTCATTTAACACCTGAATTAGGAATTTGCGACATGTATATGGCCTTATAGGTTGGATTATTTAAAACAAGGTCATCATGGCAACCTAGTCCTACAATATTGCCGTTGTCAAGAACAAGAATTGTATCCGTTTCTCTAATAGCAAAGGCCCTTTGAGATACAATAATCTGTATAGTGGATGGGTAATTAGTAATTATCGAATCATTGAGTGCTCTATTTGTAGCATAGTCTAGTGCACTAGCACTGTCATCTAAAATTAAAATTTTGGGATCTCCCGCAAGTGCCCTTGCTATTGCAAGTCGTTGTTTTTGTCCACCAGAAAGATTAAGGCCATCTCTTTCAATAATTTTATCTAAGCAATCATTAGATGAGAGTACAAAGTCCGATTGAGATGTTTTGAGAGCTTTTAATATTTCCTGATCGGAAATGTCTCTACCAAAGGCAATATTGTCTCTTACTGTGCCAGATATAAGAGATGCTTTCTGAAAAACTACTGAAATTAGCTTGCGTAGAAAAACAGGGTAAAATTCAAGTACATTTCTTCCAAAAACCAAAACCTGACCACTTCTTGCTTGATAAAATGCTGGAATTAGACTTATGAGCGAGCTTTTTCCACTACCAGTGCCTCCAATAATTCCAAGTTTTTGACCAGATTCAAGTTTGAACGATATATTGTTTAATATATTTGCACAACTGTTTCCATAGCCAGCAGAAACCTCTTTAAATTCAATTGGTGGCGACTTTAGATCGATCTCGCTAAGCTCACAAATGCCACCCTTTGGATTTTCAGTTAATGGTAATTTGAGAACCTCATTAATTCGCAAGACTCCTGTAAAACCTCTAACAAAAACGTTAGCAAGGTTTGATATTATAGTGATAGCTAAGAGAATTTGGGTGAGATATGTGACAAAGGCTGTAAGATTAGCAACCTGTGTTCGATCATAATTATATGCACCTATTACAATAATTGTAAAAATACCTAACTGCACCAGTAAAGTGCTAATTGGGTGCATTAATATTGACAGACGTGTTGCTCTAAGTGTTGCGGTTTTGTATTCGGCAGCTGATTTTGTGAGGCGTTCTATCTCAGTAGATTGTCTAGAATACGCTCTTACAACTCGCGCTCCAGAGATGTTTTCACTCGTTATTATGGCTATTCTATCTAGTTTCTTTCTAACATCTCTAAAAACAGGTGCATTTAATTTGACAATTAATACTATAATTAGACTTAATATCAGCACTATAGAAATAAGAACTAGTGAAATGTCAGGAGCAAGTATCATTGTCATTGTTATTGCGCCAATTGCAATAAATGGTGCCCGTAGTCCAATTCTTATAGTCATGAAAATTATTTGTTGAACGGATGCTATATCATTAGTTAGACGAGTAATTAACGAACCAGCACCGATTTTGTCAATATTTGAAAATGTAAGTGAGTTGATATGCTTAAATGTTGATCTTCTCAAATCGTTTCCGAATGAGGTGCTCGCTTTTGCAGCAAAAAACTGCCCCAACATAGCAAGGACAATATTTACAAGAATGATAGCCAAAACTAAAAGAGACACTTTGATAGTATATGAAATGTCAAAGTTAGAAAAATTTTGTTTAATAAGTTTTGCCATAAGCAGTGGCAAAAATAGCTCAAGGATGGTTTCAATAAATTTAGCAGCCAATCCAAGAATCGTTGCAGTTCTGTACGGTTTCAAAAATTTGAACAATATCTTCATCAATATTTAGTATATCATTTATGTGGATAAAAAACAAACAATTGAAATCCCGTCTTTGGTAATTTACTACTCAATCATTTCACTTAAAATTTTAGGTAATCGAATAACATTTAACGGATAAAAATGGTATAATTAAATAAATTGACACTCGACCTCGACCTATTCATTTTTCACTTCATATTAATAGAACCTAATTACTAAGTAAAATATCCAAATTTTAGACATCATGGAAACTAAAAAAAATTTAAAGGAATCATTTCTTATGAAAAACTCTTCTGTAAATATTGTTTCTCAAAAAATATCTAATGGCAAGAGATCAAGACGATATAAGGTTCTTGCTGTTTTCCTTATTATTCTTCTTCTTACCTTATTTGCATGTAAAACCGATAATCCAATCGTGAGTATTGAAGTAGTAGAAGGCACTTTTAACCAAAGCTACGCCATTGGCGATCCTTTTTCTGGTGCCAAATTGCGCATTACTTACAAAGACGAGACTAAGCAAGAAATTGATATTACCGCCGATATGCTTTCTGGGTTCGACACTTTAACTAGTGGTGTCAAGACAGTAACGATAACATACCTGGAAAAAACAACCCAAATTGATATAACTGTGGGAACTCCTATTAGTGAAATTGCTATAAAGGACGGCACGTTTGATACCGAATATTTCATAGGTGACCCATTTACTACCGCTACATTAATTGTTAGCTTTGAAGACGGCTCCTCAAGCGAACTTCAAATTACACTAAACATGCTTTCTGGATTTGACACGGCAACTGCAGGAGAAAAGAACATCACGGTCTCTTACAATGGTAAATCTACATCAATACTTATTAATGTCAAATCGCCGTTCGTTTTCGCTCCGTTAGATGATAATACCTACGAATTAATTTCTGTAGATGGTGACAATCCTAGTTATGTTGTCCCACAGTATTACAATGGGAGATTGATTTCAAAAATTAAAGAAGGCGTTTTCAATGACAACCACAATTTGGAGAGTTTAACATTACCATTCGTAGGAGGAAGTGCTGATGCTACTGGTGACGAAGGATCTTTTTACTATATCTTTCCTGAAGACATGCCATTAAAACTAAAAAGTGTTACAATAACAGGCGGGAGTAGAATCGAAGATGCTGCATTCGAAGATCTAAATACCAAGTATATAGAACTTCCTCAAAGTATAGAATATATTGGTTCGGCCTTTGAAGGTTTTTTTGGAATTTTAAAAATAAATGCACTAACACCACCTGAAATTGATGAATTTATGGGGCTTGCTTACGACATTGCCTGTACTGCAATTATAATTGTTCCAGAAACATCAGTGGCTGAATATAAACGGCAGTGGGTGGAGGAGTCGCCTGACGAGTTGGCTTTGTCATTTAAGGATTCGATTTACTCTGAAAATGAGCTAGTTTATACATCAGATGGCTTTGTAATTAGCAATTCTCGTGAATTATTAAAATACACAGGGTTAGCTACTAACATAACGTTATCTCATGATGTTCTTACTATAAATCCATTTGCCTTTTCTATCTCTTCTGATTTAAGAAACTTAACCATTACAAGCAATTTAGAAACGATTAAGAACGTAGCAATATTCAATTGTCCTATATCCCAATTGGTATTACCCTCTACACTCACCACTCTAGAAGAAGTATCATTATACTCTGCGCTTAGGATTCTAACTTTTAATGGCAGTGTTCCAACTTCGTTTTTAGATACGAATATAGAGGTTTATCTACCTGAATCACTTTCTCTAATATTAGTTCCCCCAAACTTTTTATCAGCATACAAGAATGCATTAGTGGAATGGGAATCCATTATTTTTTCACTTGATGATCCAAATATCGAAACGATCCAAAATTCATTTATTGTTAATAAAGCTACAAGTACTTTGATTTCATATATTGGTTCCTCTACTAACGTTGTGATACCTGCTGGAATTACAACAATTGGCAAATATGTATTTTCGGATTTTGCTAATTTAGTGAGCGTTGAGATACCTGAGGGAGTAACTACAATTGATGAATATGCATTTTCTTATACTTACAATTTAACTAGCGTGTCATTTCCTAGTACATTAACTACAATTGGTGGGAGGGCGTTTTATGAGTCAGGCTTACAAAGTGTATCAATTCCTAGCAATGTTGAATATATAGGAGAAAGAGCATTTTATAATTACAACGAATCAACGCTCATCGTCTATTTGAATTGCTCTAGTGTGCCTGAAATCGATAGAGAGATAGTTAGAACCTCATCTTATGGAACTTTTGCATCGATCATAATAGTCCCAGATGCGCTGTTTGAAGCATACAAAAGCCATAGTAGTTGGGGAACATATTCAGAAATATTATTTTCGGACACTCAAATGGAAATAATTGATGACAAATTCATTGTAAATCCTACTCAAGGTATTCTTCTTGGCTACTTGGGGAGCGACTCGCACATTGTTATTCCTGATGGCATTACTGAGATAAACGATGAAGTGTTTCTATATTCTAATAATCTGATTTCAGTAACACTCCCTGCCTCACTAGAGTCAATAAGAGCTCGAGCTTTTTATGGTTGCTCAAATCTTATGATTGTTACACTGAATTCTTTGTCTGTCCCAACACTAGGAAATAATGCATTCTCAACCGCCATTTCTTATGTTTACATTATAGCTGTAGCTGACTCATTAGTGTCTGAATACAAATCCGAATGGAGTCAATATGCTAGTAGGATCTATTCAACTCAGGATGTTCTAGTCGATAGTGCGTTTATAA
>JAITQU010000075.1 GCA_031288735.1 Christensenellaceae bacterium | reverse complement strand
TCGAACGAATATTTGTTTGAAATATCCTTACAAATAACATCAAGACCTAAATCATAATATAACCTTTGTAAAAAAAAGTAACCGCCATTAAAAAGCCTTCTGTCATCACAATTAATAACTTTTGTAGGAGAAAATTCGATAATTATTTTTTGATTCTTCTGTTTCTCTTTTAATGTTAACTCTGAAACATACTGTTTTGCCCACACAAAAGGATCTTCCACACCCGACCTCGCTCTAATTTCGTCGAGCGTCCCAAGTTTTTCAACTACCTTAGTACCTCTCACACCATTTTCGTATACAGATTTTATCACATAAATCGAAGTAGTATATTTAGATTTATTTATGACTAGTCGCATATTGTATTTCCTCCGCTATTGCGCATTATTACGCAAATATTATAGCACATATTTTGATACGTGTCAACTATTTTTCAAAAATATTTAAATTTTTTTTAAAGATTTATTGGATTTTAGCTTGAAATATCAAAAAAAAAGACCAAAGTTGGTCTTAAATAATATCGCTCTAGCAAACTTTGAAAATACTAACTGTCAAACTTCCGTTTTTGAACATTATTTACGATTTATTTACGGTTTGGGAAATTATTTACACTTGTGTCTTTTTCATATGGGGTGTGAACAGTAACACACGTTTCTATGAGATATAAATTTTTTTGTAAATCCTCTTGACAGTCTGGCATTCGTCAAATATAATAAAGCTATTCGATACAAGTTTTGTGAAAATAAAAGCAAATTATGTTGTCACAGAGAGTTCGACAATGCTGAAAGTCGAATACAAACGCTTTGCTAAATGGGCTCACAAATTTCGAAATTTCATGTTTGACCTAAATGTGTTTTTGCATTTATTATATTTTGAGTGCGCGGCATGTTCGCGAATCAGGGTGGCACCGCGGGTTTTTCAGCCCGTCCTTGACGTTTTGTCTGTTAAGGACGGTTTTTGCGTTTATGCCGTTTTCAATATTAACAAGACTTAGAAAATATAAGGAAACAGAGGTGCTATATGCTCTATCCTACTCTTGATGATGCAAGAAAACTAGCAACTGGCTTTTCGCTTTTACCTGTTGCTTCAGAACTTTATTGTGATATTCGCACACCCGTTCAGGTTCTTAAGTCAATCCATGCAACCGGTTCTAACTGTTATCTGTTAGAAAGTGCTCACGCTGGTGAAAACTGGGGTCGTTATACGTTTTTAGGTTACAAACCATCACAAACTATTCATTGCAAAGGTAACACTGTCTTCGTTACAGAGGCTGGGCGTACTGATACGATGGTTGGAGATCCAATTGAAATATTGAGATCGATTATTACTCAAGGCAAAAGCCCACATTTACCATCCTTGCCCCATTTTACAGGTGGATATATAGGCTATTTTTCTTATGAGCATATTTGTAAAGCTGAACCCTCACTTATCCTAACAAACAATGACACTATTGGATTTCATGATTTTAAACTTATGAGATTTGATAAAGTTATAGCTTTTGATAGCCTTAAGCAAAAAATATTTCTCATAACTAATATTCAAACATCAAATTTAGAACAAAACTACATTGATGCGGTTGGTGCTCTAAAGGACATGGAGCGTCTTATTTATGCACAAGCTGACGGTCTAGATATGCAAGAAGCTGATGCTTTGAAAAATCTAAAATTTTACCCATCGTTTACGAAGAATGAGTTCTGCTCCATTGTTGAAAGAGCAAAACACTATATATACGAAGGTGATATTTTTCAATGTGTCCCTTCAATTAGATTTTCTGCAAAATTCAAGGGAGATCTCGTGCGTGCGTATCGAGTATTGCGTACAACAAATCCTTCAGCTTACATGTTTTATGTAAAATTTGATGATATGGAATTGTCTGGTGCTTCGCCCGAGACATTAGTTTCTCTGCACAATAATGTTGTTACCACATATCCACTTGCTGGGACTTGTGCTAGAACCGATGACGATAATGAAACCCAAAGCCTGATAGACGACTTACTCAAAGATGAAAAGGAGCTTGCAGAACATGACATGCTAGTCGACCTAGGACGAAATGATTTAGGTAAGGTATGCCGTTTTGGTTCAGTAAGCATTCCAGAATATCGTAAGATTAAAAAACTCTCCCATGTCTGCCATATTGCATCTAAGGTTACTGGAGTAATAGCTGATGGTAAGGATGCTATCGATGTCATAACTGCTTGCATGCCTGCAGGGACACTTTCTGGAGCACCAAAAAAACGTGCGTGCGAGCTCATAGACGAATTTGAGGGGAGTAGACGTGGAGTATATGGTGGGGCTGTAGGATATATTGATTTCACTGGCGATATGGATTTTTGTATAGGCATACGAATGGCAATTTTGAAAAACGGAATTGTTCATGTTCAATCTGGTGCTGGAATTGTTGCAGACAGCGTTCCAGAAAAAGAATATGAAGAATGTATGCGTAAGGCGCATGCTATGATGGAGGCATTAAAGTTATGATACTTATTATTGATAATTACGATAGCTTCACATATAACTTATATCAAATGGCAGGATTAATTAATCCAGATATTTTGGTCAAGAAAAATGATGCTATTTCTCTAAACGAAATAGCGATAATTAGACCTTCGCATATTATCATTTCTCCAGGTCCAGGAAGGCCAGCGGATGCGGGTATTTGTGAGAAACTTGTTTCTGAGTTTAAGGCATACATACCAATTTTAGGCGTATGCTTAGGGCATCAAGCAATTTGCGAGGCCTTTGGTGCTGAGATTTGTTATGCCGACACTTTACGGCACGGCAAAAAGAGCACAATTCACATTGCAAACGGCAGTCCCATATTCCGTGGACTTCCACCTATAATCACAGGTGCAAGATACCATTCCTTAATTGCTAAGCGTTCCACAATCCCTGATACATTGCAAATAATAGCTGAAGACAAAAACGGTGAAATTATGGGAGTTAAACATCGCAATTTTTCGGTCTATGGGCTACAATTCCATCCTGAATCCATTCTTACAGTTGGTGGGAGCACCATTTTAGAAAATTTTCTATCAATTTCACTAGAAAAGTCTGAATAGTTATGTATTTTGGGGTTTTTACTATAAGCAATTTAAAAAAGTCAATATTTGATAATTAAAAATACAATATTAGTAAACTTTAGATAATAAATGTTAATTAAAGATTTTCAACAAAATCAATTGTATAACCGAGGAAAACATTATGATAAAAGAAGCAATATATAACATACTTGGTGGAGCTTCCTTAACAAGAGAGGAAGCACGCACCGTCATGCTAGAGATGATGGAGGGCAGAGCAACCATGGCACAGATGGGAGCTTTCCTTGTCGCAATGCGGCAAAAAGGTGAAACCATCGATGAGATAACTGCTTGCGCTACAGTAATGCGCGAAAAATGCGAAAAGCTACATCCAGAGAGGGATGTTTTAGATATAGTGGGGACGGGTGGCGATGAGCTTTTTAGTTTCAATATTTCTACTGTTTCTGCTTTCGTAGCTTGTGCTGCTGGAGTGCCAGTTGCCAAGCATGGTGGAAGAAGTGTGTCTAGTAAATGCGGCAGTGCAGATTTATTGGAGGCACTAGGCGTAAATATAAATCTTTCAGCAAGTCAAAGTGAAATTGTGCTAAAGAACACAGGCATGTGTTTCATGCACGCATCTGTCTATCATGCAGCTATGAAGCATGTAGCTCCTGTACGTCGCGAATTGGGTGTTCGTACTATATTTAACATATTAGGTCCTCTTGCAAATCCTGCTGGAGCTACCTTGCAACTACTAGGTGTTTATGATGAAAATCTTGTAAGGCCTCTTGCTAGTGTTCTTTCTAATCTTGGTATTAAGCGAGCTATGGTAGTTCACGGACATGATGGATTAGACGAAATAACACTAACTGGGACTACAACCATTTGTGAAGTAAGTCATGGCAAATTGAACAGCTATTTTATTTCTCCTGAGCAATTTGGTCTTAAGCGATGTAAAATAGAGGATCTTGCTGGTGGTGATCCCATTGAAAATGCCTCTATTGCACGTGATATTTTAGCTGGCAAGCCTGGACCTAAACGTGACACCGTTGTTTTAAATTCTGCCGTTTGTATCTACATGGCTGACAATGCTCGCACTCTGAGACAGTGTGTTTCTTTAGCTGAGGAGACAATTGATAATGGTAAAGCAATGAAAAAACTAGAAGACTTTGTAACAAATACTAATCTATGAATATACTGCAAAGACTTGCAACCTCTTCTCTAGAGCGTGCGGCAAGAGATCAACTGAATTTCCCGCTTTCAGAGTTACGGCGATGTGTTAAATTACACCAGAGTCGTGGGATGTTATTTGAGTCTCAACTAAAGCAAGATCGTATTTCGTTTATTTGCGAAATTAAACGCGCTTCCCCTTCTAAGGGACTAATTGTTCAAGATTTTCCCTATATTCAGATTGCTAAGGAGTACGAGATGTCTGGGGCGGATTGCATATCGGTTTTAACTGAACCTGAGTTTTTTCTAGGTTCCGATAGATACCTAAGTGACATTTCAAGACAGGTAGAAATTCCAATTTTAAGAAAGGATTTCACCATCTGTGAGTATCAAATATATCAAGCAGCTTTCATTAACGCTCACGCAATTTTGTTAATATGCTCTCTATTGGATCCTCAGAAATTGCTAGATTTTTTACAGATTGCCGACCAAATTGGAATTGCAGCTGTAACAGAAACGCATAATGAAAAGGAAGTCGAAATGGCTCTTAATGCTGGGTCTAGAATTATCGGTGTTAATAACCGAAATTTGACGGATTTTTCCGTTAATCTCAAAAACTGCATTAGCCTACGAAGCATAGTGCCTAAGGATCGAATTTTCATTGCTGAAAGTGGAATTAAGTCACGAGCTGATGTAGAAATATTAGAAGAGGCAGAGGTTGATGCGCTACTTATAGGCGAAGCATTAATGGTATCTTTAGATAAAAAAGCTACTTTACGCTCTCTTTCTGGAGTGGATTATGATAAGTGTTAAGATTTGTGGTTTGATGCACAATTCTGATGTCGATATTGTCAATGAGTGTATGCCTGATTTTGTAGGTTTCATATTTACTAAAAGCCGTAGGGAGGTAACACCAAAAACTGCTAAGCTTCTTAGTGAGCGGCTCTCACATTCTATAATCCCAGTTGGCGTTTTTGTAGATGCAGATATTGACACAATAAAGGAGCTTTCAAGCCAAAATATTTTTAAGATGATTCAACTGCACGGCAATGAATCTGAGGACTATATTAAGACACTAAAAAGGAATTTGCATCTCCCTATTATTAAAAGGATAGTTCCCAATGTCGGCAAAGGTACTGATTACAAATCTAGTGCTGAATTTATATTATTAGACGGAGCACACTCTGGTTCTGGCGAATGCCTTAACTGGGAAAGTATTGAAAGACCCCCTACCCCCTTTTTTCTTGCTGGCGGTCTCAATGTTTTTAATGTCAAAAAAGGGATTAAAGCACTTAATCCAATTGGTGTGGATGTAAGTAGCGGTGTAGAAAGCTGTGGACACAAAGATAGAGAAAAAGTTAAGGAATTTATATTTTATGCAAAACAATATTGAAAAAAACTTATCGCAAATGGGTCGATTTGGTAAGTATGGTGGGCAATATGTCCCCGAGACCCTGATGCAAACCTTAATTGAACTCTCAGACGCCTATACTAAATACAGTTTAGACGCTGAATTTAATGCTGAACTCCAAAGGCTACTAAATGAGTATGCTGGACGTCCATCCCGTTTATACTTTGCAAAAAAACTTTCCGAGGCGTTAAATGGTGCTAAAATCTATCTAAAGAGAGAAGATTTAAACCATACAGGGTCTCACAAAATTAATAATGTTCTAGGCCAAGTTCTACTAGCAAAGCGAATGGGAAAAAGTCGAATAATTGCAGAGACGGGAGCTGGACAGCACGGCGTTGCTACGGCTACCGTTTCAGCACTTCTCGGGCTAGATTGTGAAATATTTATGGGCGAGGAGGATACAAAGCGCCAAGCACTTAACGTATATCGTATGAAACTTTTAGGAGCTAGTGTTAACGTTGTAAAAGACGGAACTCGTACTCTCAAGGATGCAATAAATGACGCTATGAGAGAATGGACTAGGCGACCACTTGATACTCACTATGCCATAGGGTCTGTGATGGGTCCACATCCTTTTCCCACAATGGTGCGCGATTTTCAAAGCGTAATCAGTAGAGAGGCAAGAGAACAAATACTTGCAATTGAAGGCAAACTCCCCACTGCAGTAATTGCTTGCGTGGGAGGCGGTTCTAATGCAATGGGAATGTTTCATCATTTTGTTAGCGATGAAAACGTAGAGTTAATAGGATGTGAAGCTGCTGGCCGTGGGATTGACACAGCTCAGCATGCAGCCAGTATTGCTAGAGGCAGAATCGGTATATTTCATGGCATGAAATCAATATTTTGTCAGGATAAAGCAGGTCAAATCGCACCTGTATATTCCATTTCCGCAGGCTTAGATTACCCTGGTATCGGGCCTGAGCATGCGAATTTTTATGACAGTGGGAGGGTGAAATATACTTCAATAACAGACACCGAGGCAGTATATGCATTTAAGTTTCTATCACAAGTGGAAGGTATTATTCCCGCAATAGAGTCTGCACATGCAGTAGCATATGTAATGAAAATCGCTCCATCCCTTACTCCTAATGATAGTATTATTGTCTGTCTATCGGGAAGAGGTGATAAGGATGTTGCTCAGATAGCGCGATTAAGTGGAGAAGAGGTTTATGAGTAAGGATTTTAAAGAAGCATTCCTAAATAAAAAGGCATTTATTGCGTATTTAATGGCAGGAGATCCTGACATTGAATTAACCAGAGAATATATTTTAACATTAGATAAGGCTGGTGCTGATATAATCGAGTTAGGAATTCCGTTTTCTGACCCTATTGCTGAAGGGAGAGTAATACAAAATGCAAGCCTTCGTGGATTGAGGAGCAATACTACTTTAGATGATGTATTTCACATATCACGCACAACGGTCAAGGAAATAAAAGCAAGCTTAGTACTAATGTCGTATATCAATCCAATATTAAACTATGGTTATGATGAATTCTTTATGCAATGCCGTGTGTGTGGTATACGTGGCGTTATCATCCCAGATCTCCCTTTCGAGGAGCGCATGGAAATTGATAGGTTTAGAAAAAAACACGGTGTTTTTCAGATTTTCCTTCTAGCTCCCACATCCTCAGAGGAAAGAATCATTTCTGTTGCAAGTGAGGCCAATGGATGGATTTATTTAGTCTCATCAATGGGCGTAACTGGCACTCGCAATCAAATAGATGATGGTGCTGAAAAAATATGCGCTTTAATTCGCAAATATACGAGTGTCCCAATCGCAGTGGGCTTTGGTATACACAGTCGTACACAAGCCGACAATGTAAGGCGATACGCTGACGGCGTAATCGTAGGAAGTGCCATAGTTAAAATCATAGAAGAGCACCCTTTAACCGCTACACCATATCTTACAAAATATGTGCATGATTTGTGTCACTTATAGAAAAATTATTATAATCTTAACAAACAAAGAGTAGCCACTATTGATGTCTTTTCGAAGTCTTGGTCTGCTCTAAATTTTTACTGTGTTTTTTGTAGTTACTGTTCACACACATTATGGAAAAACAGGGTTACAGTTCACACGTTGCATGATATTTTAAAAATGTCACTGCTTTATCAGAGGTCAGGGAGTGTGTATCAATTTGTGCAAATCGTGGAGGAGGAGGTATAATAAAAACACAAATTAGGAGGACACCAAAATGAAAAAAAAGCTAACAAAAAAAGACGAGTTAATGAGAGAAGCAGAGTTGTTATACTACTCCTCTTTTAGTAAGATAGTTACTGTTCACACCCCATATGAAAAAGACACAAGTGTAAATAATTTTCCAAACCGTAAATAAATCGTAAATAATTCTCAAAAACCTTATCTATGCAGCTGCTTTTTAAATTTAAATAGTATAAAATAGTCTCATGAACAAATTCAAAATTGGTGAACAACAATACAGAACAAGAGCATTAGAGCAAACTATACGAAAGATGAGCGAAGAGAATGCTATGCTTAAATCTGAGGAAAAATACGCAAAACTTGATAATGAATGGCAAATAAGATTTGATAAGTATTCTCAAGAAAAGACACAATCAGAAAACCAGTTGAAAAAAGAAAATAAACGCTTAATCAAAATAGTTGATAATGCAGAAAATGATAGACTTGGGGAGTGTGTATTAATTTGTGTAAATCGGGGAGGAGGAGGGGCAGTCTGAAGTTGATGTCAGTAAAATATTGAGTTAACAAAAAGATTTCAAGGGAGTGTGTGGGGAGTGTGTATTAAATTTATGTAAGACCAAATAAAATAATTGAGATAATATTGAAAACAATTGTTGATTAATATATAATTATAGAGACAAAAGCAATTTTAATTAGTTAAAATCGAGCTAGGAAAAACATTTATAAATGCTAAAATAAATTAATTGCTTGTGAGCAATTTTGAAGAAGAGGTGGATTGAATATGGATATTACAATATTAGGAGCTGGATCACGTGGTGTTAATGCATATGGACGAATATTACACCATATGCCTGGTGTAAGGATAGGTGCTATATGTGATATAAACGAAGAAAAAAGACTACATGCAAAAGAAACTTTTAATCTAATAAACGAAAACATTTACACTAATGAGGATGAGTTTTTTTCTAATGGTGTCATAGGTGATGCTTTAATAATTGCTTCTATGGACCATGACCATTTTCGACATACTACGAAGGCGATAAGCGCAGGATACAAAAAAATCCTACTAGAAAAGCCAGTTTCACAAGACATTAATGAAACTCAAGAAATAGCTAGATTAGCTAAAGAAAATAATGTAGACATTTTAGTCTGTCATGTGTTAAGATATAGCAAATTTTATAAAACAATCCGTGACGTTATTCGATCAGGCCAAATTGGCAATGTCATGACAATACACCATCAAGAAAACATTGCACATTGGCACTTTGCACATAGCTTTACGAGAGGAAATTGGCGCAACACCGCTGAGTCAGCACCACTCATATTTGCAAAAACTTGCCATGATTTTGACCTTCTCTATTGGTTTGCTGATAGTAAGTTTACTGATATCGAAAGCTATGGCGCACTTAGTTATTTTAATCAAGAAAACGCACCAGAAGGTTGTTCAAAGCGCTGTTTAGACAATTGTAAGTACTACGATACGTGTGCGTTTAGTGTTAAGAAAGCATATATTGATTGGGACACACCACTAAATTGGGGATTTTTCCATGCTACAGGCAAGAATAATCCTACAACTGAGGAAAAAATCACATCACTAAAAAATCCAAATAATCCATATGGCAGGTGTGTCTACTATTGCGATAATGATCTATGTGATCATCAAAGTGCGGTCATGCAATTTGAAAGTGGGGCCACCGCAACTCTAACAGTAACTGCGTTCACAAAGGATAATTACAGAAAAATCCATATAACTGGGACTAAGGGCGAATTGTATGGTAGCGATCAGGATTCGTATATTTCTGTTAATATATTTGGTAAAAAACCTTCTCGAGGGCTCTTTAGAAGAAGATCAAACAGAATATCAATTAGAAGTGGTATAGGCGGTCACCATGGTGGTGATAGTGGAATATGTGACACATTTGTTAAACTGATAAGGGGAGACGAAATAGATGCTGATTATCTAACAACTATTGATGTAACGTTAGTAAGTCACAATATTTTGTCAATTGCTGAAGAAAAAAGACAAGCCAAGCTTAAATAAGACAAAATGAAGGCTTAACGCTTCAGGTTGGATTATTTTAGCCCAAATTTATAGCTTTCAAATAGTTTATTCTCTAAAAAATACAATGCACTGAGCATTTTAGAGTTCTTTTGAAATACTTAAATTTGGTAAAGGCAAACACCAAGGAGTTTTAAGCTATGAAAATTGAACTTTTATCCCCTGCGGGCTCATACGATGCACTACGTAGTGCTGTGATGTGCAAAGCCGATGCTGTATATTTAGGTCTTACCGAGTTTAATGCACGTATGGCATCAGAGAACTTTGATTCAGCTATTTTGGAAAGTGCTACTGCATTTTGCAAATTGTATGGTGTGCGGTTTTATATTGTACTAAACACTTCGGTAAAGAATTCTGAGTTCTCGCACCTTCAAGAATTAATTCGATACATTGCAAGCGTTAGACCTGATGGAATAATTATAAGTGATCCTGGAATTATTCCTCTTATAAACGAATGTGATTCTCAAATCCCACTGCATATGAGTACCCAGGTTGGGGTACATAACAGTGAGAGTGCCGAGTTTTTTATAAAGCTAGGTGCAGATAGGTCTGTAGTTTCGCGCGAGACATCACTTAAAGACATTAAGGATATAAGTGCAAAGTTTCCAACGTTTGGTATAGAGTATTTTGTACACGGTGCGCTTTGTGTATCATTTTCTGGTGGCTGTCTTATGAGCTATGTTCAAAACGGAGGGTCAGGAAATCGTGGGAAATGCTTGCAAGCATGTAGACAAAAATTTACTCTAAGCATTGATGACACATATTCGAGAGAAGGATTTTGCCTTTCAACATCTGATCTTTGCTTGATTGATAAATTAGATGAGCTAGTAGATGCTGGTGTAACTACCTTTAAGATAGAAGGGAGGCTACGCAGAAGTGAATACACTGCACAAACTACACTCTCATATAAGAATGTAATGGATAATGTTTCGACCCCTAAAAAGGAACTTTCTATGCTAAAGAGAATTTTCAATCGTGGTGATTTTTGTAGGGGATATATTTATTCTGATACATTAGACATAATGAGTTTAGATATTTCTAGTCATATAGGAGAAAGATGCGGTAGTGTTAGTAGAGTGTTCATGATGGGTGGATACACCTATGCTGAAATCAAATCAAGACACGAATTCAGTGTAGGTGATGGGCTAAAAATACTTAGATCAAACAAAGAAGTAGGGGGAGCTGATGTTCATTCTGTAAAGAAAATAGAAGCTGATAGGTATGTGGTGCCTGTTAGTAGTGAGGTCAAAGCGAACGATATTGTTTATCTAACAACAGACAAAAAACAAATTGATTATTTAAACAGTATTAGTAGTAAAATTAAAATTGATGTAGGTATTACTGCGCATAAAGGTAGCGAATTGTCTATATATGTTGAGTCTCAAACCGCACATGCGGAAATAACTAGTGATTTCTTAGTTGTCAGCGCTGATAATGCTCCCATTTCAGCTGATGACATAAAAAGGACGATTAGCGCAATTGGTGATACTGAGTTCGTGGTAAAGGAGATACAGGTGTTTAAAGATGATAATATCTTTATTCCAATGTCAACACTCAATTCATTAAAGCATCAAGCGATAAATAAACTTAGAAAGGAAATAATTAATGCGTGGAAGCCCACGCAAAGAAAGAATTTTTTTCAGCCTTTATCATATACATACAACAAAGACACCTCAAAAGTAACAATAGTCGAATGCTCAGATTTTGGTGATTTAGACAATATTTCTGACAATATGTGTATTGTTTATAGACCACTTGATTTTTCAAGCACAGCCGCTTTGGAGTTTTTTACAAAACTCAAGAAGAAAAATAATTGTACTCCATATTTAGCTTTACCAAAACTTTTAAGTTACGTTGACAAGGAAAGCTATATTGAGTTTTTTAACACCGAGGAGGGTAGAAAGTTTGGAATTTATGCCGATAACTATGGGGCAGTAGAATTTGCAAGAGCTAGAAAGATTGGATATATAGCAGGGCTTGGATTAAATATTTTCAACACAAATGCTATGGATATTCTTTATGATGCTGACTATATTATTATATCAGCTGAGCTAAGTAAAGGCGATCAAGAGCTTCTTTTAGCTAAAGGCGGAATTCCATTTGTTTCTGGGCATATTCCACTAATGACACTAGCTCACTGCCCTGTCTATCTCGTAACAGGGAGGAGTTGCGCATATTGTAACTTTTCGCCAACGTCTACTATAAAGTATGCTGATTCACATTACACATATAAGGCGTTGCGTTATCGCATAAACACGTGTCAATTCGTAATATATAACCCTGTATGCACAAATACTGTAGAAAAATTCAACCAGCCTAATCGAAAGCATGGATTGTTCTTTAGTAAAATTCTTTTAGGCTCTCCTAAGACTAGCTAAACTAAAATTTCAAATATGAGTTTAAGTAAAAAAGCTTATTTATCATATTTTACAAGATAATTATACTCTTAATAAAAACTATTTAGGAGGCCACCTTATGTTAGAGGTTCGACTGCCTGCATATCCGATCATTACCTTTGATCCACTTATGTCTATTTGGAGCACTACAGATAAACTCTATGATAGTGCAACAACCATGTGGACAGGTGTAGACAAGCCAATAAATGGCAACATTATCATCGATGGTGTGCCCAAGCGTTTTATGGGAATTAGTGGTGCAGATGATATAATTTTTCAAGATAAAATTGAAATGTCTATGACGCAAACTAAGTATACGTTTTCTGATAATGTTGTTGAGCTAACAGTTAAGTTTACTCAACCACTATTTCTAGATGATTTAGCACTAGCCTCCTGCCCTATTGCCTACATTGATGTTCAATGCATAAGCTTAGATAAAAAGGAGCACCAGGTGACAGTCATTTTTGATTTTAGCGAAAAAATAACATACGATGAAGGTAAAAAGGGTACTCGAAGCGGGATGATACCACTCCCAGAAAAAATAGCATATCTTGGTAGAGCTCTACAAAAGCCGCTCACGACAGCTGGGGATCGTAAGGAAATCGATTGGGGCTGGCTGTATATATCTGGAGAATCAAAAATACTCACATCGAGCGTTGCAAAGATGAAAAAATATTTCAAAAAATTTGAGTTCTCTGAAAGCCGTAATACTAGAAAGATTCTCGTCTCTGAACATAGTGGTGTTATAGATGAAAACAAAGGACTTAACTATTATAATATTTTTGCCTATGATGATGTTTCTTCAATAAACTATTTTGGACAACATAAAAAAGGATTTTGGACAACAAAATACTATAACATTCTAAATGCTATACAAGAAGCCACTAAAAATCACGATGCTAACCTATTAAAAGCACAAGATTTTGACAATAAGGTTGAAAGCGAAACGATAGCTAAATACGGAAGGGATTACTTAGTACTACTTATAGCAGCATATAGACAAACATTAGCAGCTCACAAACTAGTTCAAGATGAAAATGGGATGCTGTGTTTTTCAAAGGAGTGTGGTTCAAATGGATGCCTTGGTACTGTTGATGTTAGCTATCCTGCTGCACCACTATTTCTAATATATGCGCCAGAAATAATCAAGGCATTACTAGTCCCTGTATTTGATTTTGCCAGGATGAAAAGCTGGCCATATGAGTTTGCACCACATGATGTTGGTTGCTATCCCTTTGCTACTGGGCAAGTTTATGGAATAAAGGGAATAGTTCACAATATTAAAAGCAGTTATTTCGCCACAGTTAGAAGACACGTTTACCGCATGTCTGGCAGGAAGAAATTATACTCATTACACTCACAAATGCCAATTGAAGAATGTGGCAACATGTTAATACTTACGGCAGCATATTTTCTTGAAACATCTGATATAGCATTTGTAAAGCATAATACAGATATCTTGCAAAAGTGGGCCAATTACCTAGTTTCTAAAGGAATTTACTTAAGTAATCAATTATGCACTGATGATTTTGCTGGACGGTCTGCAAACAATGTCAATCTAGCCATTAAATCAATTATGGGAATTGCAGCTTGGGGTCTCGTGCTTAATAAACTCCAAAGCCGCGAAGGTGAATATTATATAGTGAGAGCATCTGAGCTTTCAAAAGAGCTGATGAAAGTAACCGACCTTGGTGATCATATGGCAATGACTATAGATAATAGGGATAGTTGGAGCTTAAAATATAATTTAATATGGGACAAAATATTTGAAACTAATCTATTTAATGCTGATTTCTTAAACCGTGAAATAGAGTTTTATAAAACTAAAATATTGCCTTATGGTATTCAACTCGACTCACGTTCTGCTTGTGCAAAAACCGATTGGGAAATATGGGTTGCAGCTCTAGGCGATATTGATTTTATTAAAGATATATCAGCTTCTATTGTTAAAATGCTAGCTGAATCTAAGGACCGAGTGCCTTTCACTGATCGCTATGATGTTGTTAACGCAAATTACCAAGAGTTCTGCCATAGATCTGTTCAAGGCGGACTTTGGATGGTGGCATATAAGGACATTATTTCTAATCGGACAATTGAAAAGCAGAAGGAAAATCTAGAAAAAAAGAAAAACGCCTCAATTAGTAGTGTGTTAAAGACCCCAAGTTTAGAGGAGCAAGATGCGATACTACGAGAGGCTCAAGAAATTTTATCAGCACTGCAGAATCCAGAGCTAAAAGAGCGAGAGAATGATGAGATAGAAATGCTCAAGATGAGAGGCAAATTGACGGCTAGGCTAGAAACACTAATATGTTATTTTAATGAAGTAAAAAGATCAAATCTTGATGCAATAAAGGAAGTATTACCTGCCGATATTTACGATAAAGTCACGACACTGGATGCAAAAGAGGGAAAGGAACTCATTACATCACTTTTTGATACTTGGGCTTTTTCGGACTTTAAAGGAAACTCGCGCGTCACATTACAGCTCATCAAGGATATATTTGAGTATATAATTCATTATGAAAATTTATACAGCGAGCTAATTATAGAAGAATAAATTAAATAATCTCTTCAATCCTTGAAATGGATAACCTAAGAAAATCTATTAAAGCACAAGTTTAAGTCAGAAAAAAGGAAGTTTTTGTATGTTTGTTAACGCAAATTGATTTCTTCTTAAGTAAATATTTAGAATAATTTATTGAAGTTTTAGAATAAATATAATATTTTCTATAACTTTATGTGAGTGCCGACTTTTTTCAATCAAGATTAAAAAAGTTTAGTTTTTTGTAGCTTTGATGCTGTTTCAAAACACTGAATTTAATACAGTAGTAAAGTAATAATATCATCCGTTTATGTATTCCTATGTTATTATGAATTTCCTACTTTAAGTACAATTCCTTTTTAATATGGATGCATTTTTGAAAATGAAAATTATATTTTTTCTTTATTAATTCCATAAAAGTATGTTTTTAACTATGAAAAAAAGAAGTGACTTAAATAGTAATGGGGTTAACCTAAAGATATAAATCATAGGCACATTTATTTAGATATTTTAACATGATAGTAGACTAACTTTGTATTGCATGAGACTAAAAAAGTCAATTGTTAACATAAATCATAATTGGAGGACACAATGCCAATAGAAAAAGACGACATAGCTTT
>JAITQU010000070.1 GCA_031288735.1 Christensenellaceae bacterium | reverse complement strand
GCATAGTAGACGGATAGAACGTTGCGATGCAGTATGCATTGAGGACTTAAATATGCGGGGAATGGCGCAATCTCTGAATTTTGGAAAAAGCGTATCTGACAACGGCTGGGGAATGTTTAGGTTTCCTCGGATACAAGTTGGCTGAGCAAGGAAAGTTCCTCTGGGCGATTGATAAGTGGTTTCCGTCCTAAACTGTGTCATGTATGTGGCTATGTAGCGACAGACTGACATTAACAGGCAGGTCGTGGACATGCGAAAGTTGTGGTGCACATCATCATAGAAACATCAATGCCTCGTTTTATACAGAAAGGTTGCAATTCTTATGAGATATACGAGGGGAAATTATGTTCTTTGACGGTCTGAAAATTTTCAATTTTCTGCGACAATTCATTTTACATTCTTCAGTAAGGAACACAACTCATCAATAATGTCTTAAATTCTTGAATTGGCACTATTGTTGTGCTACAATAGAGTTCAAAGAGAAAAACAAAAACAAGGTTCCATTTGAACATGTTTTATTTTTGTTATTGGAAAAAACATAGCACTGCAATATGTAACTAATACGTGGAGAGATGTCCGAGTGGCCTAAGGAGCACGACTGGAAATCGTGTGTACGTTGACGCGTACCGTGGGTTCAAATCCCACTCTTTCCGCCAAACAGATGATTGCACTTCTATCCAAAGAGGAGTGCAATTTTTCTATCATTTAGGGGCTTTTAAGCCCCTTTTTGCATCATTTGAGGGGGTGCAAAGCCTTTTCTTCAAATACCAAAACAAGTTCATTAAAGAGGTAGAGAACTATATAAATTCGATGCCACATTTTATACACAAAGGTTGCAATTCTTATGAGATATACGAGGGAAAATTATGTTCTTTGACGGTCTGAAAATTTTCAATTTTCTGCGACAATTCATTTTACATTCTACACCCTATATGAGCAAAAACTCTTAATCCTAATTCTGTTGCTTTTAATGCTTTAATATGCTACTATATTTACAGAAAAAGTCTTAAACAACGGCTTTAAAAACATGCGTTTAATCTCTTTTCTTTAGTTAGAAACTTTTGTTCTTACCCTACCAATCAAAGGTAGTGTTATATTTTAAAAAGTTAGTTAGCATATGTTAACTTTAAATGGAGAAAATAAACTATGCCACTTTTAGTAGCACCAATTGGGGCTGAATTAACGGTCGTCAAAATAACCGCAGATGAAAAAACCAAGAGACATTTAGAAAATCTGGGAATTATTGTTGGTGGGTCAATTAAGTCGCTCTCGGGTGGATCTGGCAACATAATTGTAGGAATTAAAAATAGCCGCTTTGCTATAGACTCTGGCTTGGCTTTGAAAATTCATGTAAACGTCTAACTCTTTATTTTGGAATCTATGAATCTTTATTAACTGTTTTCATTTGTTTGAGGTTGCGTTGTTTTTCTGCTCTCTTCTCTAATTCAATCAAAACATCGTCAATTGGTATATTGCTCGCTGCTAGCATAACTTCAATATGATATATAAGATCAGCGCATTCTGCAATTATTTCGTTGCTGTTATTGTTTTTTGCAGCCACAATCATTTCTGTGCACTCTTCGCCGCATTTTTTAAGAATCTTATCTAATCCTTTTTCAAAAAGATAACAAGTGTAAGAGCCCTCAATCTTTTCGCTTTTTCGCATTTGAATTACTTCATATAGATCGTTTAAAACATTATTTGTATTTTTCATGCCGTACTCCTTTACCATCATAATGCTCCTACTATCCTAATGTAGTAGGAAAAAGGCTTACAAATATTTCTTTTGCTTTACTTAAATTTACTTTAGCAAATAATCCTATCCAATTATATTGTCAGTTAATTTGAATAGGATTAAAAAAACAACTTTCATTTCCAGTATGACAGGCTACCCCTTTTTGATTTACTCGTATCAAAAGTGTGTCGTTGTCACAATCTGAAAACATACTCACAACTTTTTGAACATGCCCAGATGTCTCTCCTTTCTTCCATAGGCAGTTACGCGAACGACTATAAAAGTGAGTATATCCTGTCTTTAAAGTTAAGCTAAGACTTTCTGCGTTCATGTACGCTAGCATTAATACTCTATTACTAGTGACATCTTGAATTATTGCTGGAATAAGCTCGCTTTTCTTAAACAAATCATTTGTTTCCATAATCTAGTCCTTTAGAAAATATTTGTTGTAATTTGATGAATCTTCATCTAATAGTGACAAAACTTTGTAACGGTCATACTTCGCGTACAGGAATGCCATTGCCTTTTAAATATTTTTTTACATCTTTTACTGTTAGCTCACCATAATGAAATAAGGATGCAGCTAGAGCCGCATCGGCATTTGCTTGACTAAAAACATCCTTAAAGTGAGATAGTCTACCACCGCCGCCTGATGCAATTACGGGAATTGAGCACATATCTGATACAATCTTCGTTATTTCTAAATCAAAACCGTTTTTGGTACCATCGGTATCCATTGAAGTAAGTAGAATTTCCCCAGCTCCTAATCTCTCTGCTTTGGCAATCCACTCCACAGCATCTATATCTGTTTCTATCCGGCCACCGTTGACAAAGACACTATATCGGCCTTTTGAGTTTTTCTTTACATCAACTGCAAGTACTATACATTGACTACCAAAGCTGTCGGCACCAGATTGTATCAAATTTGGGTTGCGCACAGCAGCTGAATTTATAGACACCTTATCAGCACCCGAGCGTAAAATTTTACGCATGTCGTTGACTGTCGCTATTCCTCCGCCTACCGTTAATGGAATAAAAATGCGTTCTGCGGTTTTTGCCACTGTATCACAAATAGTTCCTCTGCTTTCGTGACTTGCAGTTATGTCAAGAAATACAATCTCGTCAGCACTCTGTTTGTTGTATTCCGTTGCACACTCAACTGGGTCACCTGCATCGGTAATATTAACAAAATTTACTCCCTTAACAACGCGACCGTCTTTTACGTCTAAGCAGGGTATTATTCTTTTAGAAATCACCTCTACACCTCTGTATAGCATCTTTTAGCGAAAGTGTTTTTGCATACAAGCTTTTTCCACAGATTGCTCCAGTTATGTTAAACTTTAGCAATGCGTTAATGTCATCTATTGTAGCAATGCCACCACCTACTATTAGTTTGATATCTGTCACAATTTTTATTAAATCCTCAATCGGTTTAATATTAATACCTGCTAGTGTGCCATCCTTTGAAATATCCGTATATACAATTGTTTTAACACCACATTTTACAAGCTTTTTTGCAAATTCAATATAGTTTATGCCACTGTCTTCTACCCATCCAGACATCCTAACACATTGGTCTTTAACATCAACACCAACTATTATTCTTTCATTATACTTCTTCAATGCCACTTCAAGAAGATGCTTATCCCTAATTGCCGCAGATCCTAGTATAACTTTATCTACCCCAGACAAAAAACATTGCTCAATACGCTTTATGTCACGTATTCCACCACCAGTTTGAATTTTCAATCCTGTTGATGCTAGTTTTTCTATTATTATAAAATTCGAACAATCTCCGTTCTTTGCACCATTGAGATCAACAACGTGTAACCACTCAGCACCATCATCTAAAAATCCCTTAGCTGTTTCTATCGGATCTTCTGCTACCTGTGTTGATTTATTATAGTCACCTTGATGAAGTCTCACACATTTGCCATCTAGTAGGTCAATTGCAGGATATATTGTCATATTATTTGTTCTCCTATCCCGCTCTTTATTTTCCTTTCGACATTTCTAATCCCGGGTTTGAATATTCAATAACTACAGTCTAAACTATAATTAAATTCCGTTTTTGTGTAAAACTCTAGCTGATGTAAGTATTTAGTGAGGTATCGTTATTTAATAACATTACCTGTTCGTTGCTTATAGCAAACATAAAGTCGCTTGTCGTTGCTTTAACCTTAATCACGTCATTTGCTACTTAGTGAGTGTCGTTTAAAATATTTTCAGTACACTGAATATCTATTATTTGTGTTTCATGCTATCACCGCCTTTCGAGTTAAAAGCTGTATGCTAAAAAACAACACTTGTCAATGTAAATTATAAAAGCATCATACATTGTTTGTAAGTTCACGTATTGCTATTATAATTTTTCGACATTTTGACAAAATTCTTTAATAGTTTTAATCCACATTCGCCACTTTTCTCTGGATGAAATTGCATTCCTATGACGTTATCCTTTTTCACAATCGCTGTTATATCTTGTCCATACTCAGCGGTTGCAACAACATACTCCTTGGGAGTTTCAACCTTATAGGAGTGCACAAAATACATATTATCGCCGCTTGAAATTCCATCGCATAGTGATGTTTTAATGTGAAAATCAAGTCCGTTCCAGCCCATGTGAGGGATTTTTAAATTGCCTTTAATTTTTACAACGTTGCCTTCAATCAAATCAAGTCCCTTTGTATGTGTGAACTCTTCACTATCGCTAAACAGTAATTGCATTCCTAAGCAAATCCCAAGAAGAGGTTTCCTCCATTTTACAATAAAATCTATCATGCCACTATTAATTAGCTTCTTCATTCCTTCTGGAAATGCTCCTACACCTGGAAGGATAAGCGCATCAAGATTTTCTTCTGTAGCAGTGTTGACAATTGTGAAATCTGCTCCTATATGCTTTAGTGCATGCAAAAGACTAAACATATTGCCTAAGCCATAATCTATAACACCAATCATAGTTTTCCCTTTGAAGATGGAATAGCAACTCCAGTAATTGTGATTGCATTCTTTAAACATCTCGCCACTGCTTTATAAATAGCTTCAGTAATGTGATGATCGTTTTCACCATACACGGCACTACAGTGTAGAGTAATATTAGCATTAAAAGCTAAAGCTTTCATAAATTCAGCAGTTGAATCGGTCTCATAATCGCCACAGTTCTTGTAGAAGAACTGCGCATCAAATCTACAATAACTTCTATTAGAAATGTCTAGCGCAACAAAAGCTAAAGCATCATCCATCGGCAGGAAACAATCAGAAAATCTGGCGATACCTTTTTTATCACCTAATGCTAGTTTGATTGCCTCACCTAGTACTATACCAGTATCCTCTACTGTATGGTGACAATCTACATTAATATCACCTTTTGCTCTAATAAAGAGATTAATTTTTGCATGAGTTGCAAACGCCACAAGCATATGATCAAAAAAACCAATGCCTGTTTCAACATCCGCACTACCCTGACCGTCAAGATTTAGTTTGAGATAAATATCCGTCTCGTTTGTTTTCCTTTTAATTTCGGCTTCTCTCATATCCCCACCTTACTGATTTTTTAAGATCAGTTGAGCTCTTTTATTCCTAAAATTTACTTAACTATTATCGACTTTATGCTCGGATTTTCCAGTCACTACTGCTGTTGCCTTGCCATCATGACCAATTAAGACAATGGTTTCATCTATTGATAATTCACTTATACCAAAAACAACGTTATCGCCTTTCTCAACTTTGAAGTATCCGTTTTTAAGAACCTTATTCGGATCTAAGACTGAGAGTTGCGCAGTTAGCTCATGTGTTCTTTTAGTACTTGTATCTAAAAGTGCTTTTACATTAAACCGAATTTTAGATAATTGAACAAGGACAAGTTCCTTTATTTTTCTTATTTTTTCATTACAAATATTATATACAACACCCTTTAACTGTTCTACCTTAAATGATTTTTCCCTGAGCTTATTTGTAATGAGTAGATTTGCATGGTCAAGAAGTCTAATAATCGTATTGCTTACTTCCTGTGTTGAAAATCCTACTAATTCTGCTGCCGCAGTAGGTGTTGCTGCTCTCGCATCAGCTACAAAATCAGATATTGAGAAATTTGTTTCATGTCCTACTGCTGATATTATAGGTGTGTCCAAACTAAATATTATTCGTGCTAAATTTTCATCATTGAAAGGCATTAGTTCCTCTACAGAACCACCACCTCTCGCTAGGATGATAACATCAAATCCAGCACTATCTGCCCTCAATAAACCATCTATTACTGATCTAGGAGCACTAGTGCCTTGCACTTGTACATCGATAATTGTAAGTGATATTGCTTTATTTTTTTTTCTTATCGTTGCTATAATGTCTTGTTTTACAGCTCCACTGTCACTAGTAACAATACCTACTGATAACGGATATCTAGGGATTGCTTTTTTGTATTTCTCTGAAAATAAGCCTTCTTTCTCGAGTTTAATTTTTAGTTTCTCTATTTCTAAAAACATGAGTCCCAGTCCTTGCGGCTCTATGCTTTTTGCAATAAAACTTATTTGTCCTAGCTTTTCATAATAATTTGGCGTACCGACCACAACAACACTCTCGCCGTTTTTAGGGCAGTATTTTCTTAAACAATCAAATGCTATTGCTTTTATTCTTGCATCCTTGTCTTTAAGTGTAAAATAAAGAGTACCATTCTTTATTGAAGTCTCTGAAACTTCACCCGAAACAGAGCAATCCTGCAATAAGTCTTCAAAATTTATAATTCTATGTATGTATTTGTTGAGTTCACTAACTGTTAAGATTACATTCGTTTTCATGACGCCTTCTATATGCTTCAATTGTGTTAGACATTAACATCGCTATAGTCATCGGTCCTACTCCACCTGGAACTGGTGTAATGTATGCGCATTTTTCTTTAACGGTGTCGAATTCAACGTCACCTATTAGTTTTCCGTTTTCATGATTTATTCCAACATCTATTACTACAGCACCGTCTTTAACCATCCTAGCATTCACAAAATGCGCTCGACCCACTGCTGAAACCAAAATATCTGCTGTCAAAGTGATATCACTAATGTTGCGTGTTTTTGTATGACAAATCGTAACAGTTGCATTTCTCTGTAAAAACAAATGAAAAAGTGGCTTCCCCACGATATTAGAGCGACCTAGTATAACAACATTTGCACCAGATATTTCAATATTGTATCTATCTAAAAGCTCAATTATCCCCTTAGGGGTACATGGCAGTAGGGATTGCTCTCCTTTAAGTAAACGCCCTGCCTGAACTAGAGTAAATCCATCTACGTCTTTATCAGGGGATATTCGATCAATAACACTAGCTTCAAGAATGTGCTTTGGTAATGGTAACTGAACAAGTATTCCGCTTATAGCATCGTCTACATTAAGTTTGTCTATTAAAGAGATAAGTTCTACTTGGGATATCATCTCGCTTAGCTGGTAAAAGCGTGATACAATTCCTAATTGCTGACAGGCACTTATTTTGTTCTTAACATAAACCTTGCTAGCTTGATTTTCGCCAACTAGAATAACAGCAAGCCCAATATCCTTACCATATCGTCCTTTTGCAATACCTGCAGCCGTTTTAAGCTCCATGCGTATAGTTTCAGAAATTAGTTTTCCATCTATAATTTGCATCAGGTCTCCTTTCACCCATCATTTTTGTTGTCGCTTTCGTTATTTAACATTTTATACACAGAGGAAAGTATTCCATTAACATACTGGTTGCTCTTTTCTGTTGAATACAATTTTACAAGATCAACAGCCTCACTTATTGACACTGACATTGGTATATTTGGTAGATATTTCATCTCAAAGATAGCAAGTAATAGTGCCGCCAGGTCGAGCTTAAATATGCGTGTAATCGAAAACCTGGTAGTAAATTGTGTAATAATCGCTACTATTTCATCGAAGTGCTCAATTACACCGTAGTATACTGTTTGGATGTATTTATAATCCTCTTCTGAAATATATGCGCTCGTAAATATAGTTAATGATTTTTCATTAGGTTTTTTTAAAAACAAATATTCAAATATCAGTTTATAAACTGATTCGCGTGCTTTTTTTCTGCTTAGCATAATTAGTTAAATAGGACACTCATAACGTGTACGTTAATCTTGTTGATTTTGAAACTGGTAAATTCTTCTACTTCAAATTTAATTGTTTCCTGCAAATTACAAACTACATCTGGTATACTATGACCAAAAAGAACATTAATATACATATCAATTATTACTGTATCATCTTCATCAACATAGACCATTGTGTTCTTGTTTTTTGCCGCACTGAGCCCAAATTTATATTTAACCAAGCCAAGGTCCAAAGAAACACCATCAGTCTTTGTGACAGCAGCATTAGCTATAGATGATATGATGTTTGTGCATCTGTCAATAGTCTGTGTCTTAAACCTTCTTGCCATAACTGTTTATTTGCTCCATTTTTAGTGTACAAATTTTTTGACCACTAGTTTATTTATTAAATATACTGTAAATATTTATTTATCTGATCTACTTTCGCCTATTTCGTGCAATCTAATTGCATTTTAAGTAAGAGTTTATCATCAAATATTGATTATATTAATACACAAATTAGTATATCATGAAATAGCTGTAACTAACAATTGCTACTTGCATTTACCACATATTAATATATATCACATTTGACGTCATAATTGCAAGCATTTTGCGTTTATGCACTAAAGGCATAATAAAATGCATGATTTCGTGAGTTCTCTTACATAAAATATTAAGGTAACTAGCGAAATTTATTATTAAAAGTTGCCGTTTATAAATGCACTAACAGTAGACAGATTGACTGCTGTTTTCACCCCTTTACGAAAACAGGGTTATGTTCAGAGCTACATGATGTTTATGGAAATTTCAGCACTTCAGCGAAAAAAATCATAACATAATCGCTCAAATAAAAAAATGTTCTAAAATAGTACTTTAAGAAATTTATTTTTGATTGACAACACTAACGATTTATTAAGCTAAGTGTAAATCGTAGTTAAACAGCAACACAGTCTATGTTACTGTTCACACCTCATATGAAAGCAACAACAACTTAATTGTTAATGACCTAAATCTAAAACAAATTTCAAAAATTACTATTTTGAAGAGCACTTTCTGGATTTAAAACGATCATGTTGTGACCTTATCCGCTAAAGCACTGACATTTTCTAAAACATCATGCATCGGACGGACAATAACCATGTTTTTCTATATGGGATGTGAACAGTAACCAGTCTATGATCTACACCATCAAATAATAATGATTTACTTGACACTTTTAAATGCATTATGATATTATTCATTAAAATTAGAAGAAAAACAGATGGAACTAACTATGCATCGTAAATCATTTCTGTTTATTGACTAGTTTATCATTGAATTATTTGATGTATTTAAAAACCGCTTTTTAAAGATGCAAATATTGGAGATATTATGAGCGATAAACTAATTCCTCACCTGAATAATGAGGAAAATTCTACAAGAAATATAATGGATGTTCTACGAGAACGTGGACTTATAAAGCAAACTGTTTATGAGGATGAGCTATATAAAACTTTGGGTTCTAAAAGTACAACTTTCTATGTTGGCTTTGATCCAACCGCTGACAGTTTGCATGCTGGGCACTTGTTAGTTCTCATGGCAATGAGTCACATGCAAAAAGCAGGACACCGCCCAATTATTCTTTTAGGCGGGGGTACAGGTCTTATAGGTGATCCATCTGGCAAAACTGATATGCGACCATTAGCAAATAAGGATGTTATTGATGGATACATTGAAGAATTTAAAAAGCAAATATCAAGATTTTTAAGCTTTGAAGGAGAAAATGCTGCTATTGTTGTCAATAATGCAGATTGGCTAAGAAGCCTTAACTATGTTGATTTCTTAAGAGAAATAGGTTCTCTGTTTTCCGTAAATCGCATGCTTACTGCAGATTGCTTTAAGTCTAGATTGGAGCGTGGACTAAGCTTTATGGAATTTAATTATATGCCCATGCAAGCTTATGATTTCTTGGTTTTATTCCGCAAGTTCGGTTGCCGTTTACAATGCGGCGGTGATGATCAATGGTCAAACATTCTAGCAGGAGCTGATCTTATTAGACGCAAAGAAAGCGAAGCTGCGTTTGCTATGACTTTTCCATTACTTACAACATCAACTGGTATTAAAATGGGAAAAACCCAAAACGGCGCATTATGGCTTAATCGTCACAAAACATCACCTTATGAATTTTTTCAGTACTTTAGAAATGTTAACGATGAGGATGTTGTCTCGTGCTTAAAGTTTCTAACATATCTACAATTAGATGAAATTAATGCTCTAACTGCTCACTCTGGTGAACGCATCAATGTGGCAAAAGAGAGACTTGCCTATGAAGTAGTCAAAATTGTTCATGGTGACGATGATGCAACACAAGCTCTATCTGAGGCACGTGGAGCTTTTAGTGATGGTGCAGAAATGCCAAAGGCAACAATCCCTAAGGAAATAAGCAAGGTAGCTGATATCATTGTAGCTCTTAAGCTTGCACCCTCTCGTGCCGAAGCAAAACGTTTGATTGAAGGTGGTGGTATCGCTATCAACGATAAAGTGGTAAATCAAATCAATGCTGAAATAACTCAAGTCGAGCTTTCAAATGGATTCGTATTACATAAAGGTAAAAAAATACGGTTGCTCGTTTCTGTTGAAGCTAACTAAATCAGCTACGTAAGTATGTCTTATCATTTAAGCATTTTTTAATTTCCGTGCACGGCATGGTTTATTGCTAAAGCTATTACTCTAGAAAAATCATTGACCGCTATATCTATTTCCTTTAACGTAACCACTAGTGAATCTAGTTCACTCGCTATTCTTTCGTTTTCAAGGTGCTCATTTCCTATATAATCCATTAGAATGTGTTTTACATAAATGACTAATGGTACTCCAATGGTTATAGTTTGTATGCCCAATGTGTCCTTTGATAGTCTAGTTTGATTATTGTTCACTCCAGACCCTGGAGTGAGTCCTATATCACTAACTTGAATAGTTTTCTGCAATCTTAAAATTTTTTTTGTGGCTAGAGTGTCTACTAAAATTAACAGTGATGGTTTGAGATCACTTGTAACAGCTCGTATTATTTCAAACGAACTCAATCCAGTTACACCACTTACGCCACTAGAAAAGCCAGACAATCTTCCGTTTTTACGATTAATTCCTTTTTTATGAAGATGCTCGGTTATTTCCAAATCCATTAAACTCCTAACGCCTAACGCATCGGATGTTAGACCATCGTTGCCAATGCCAATCACCATGACGTGGTCGCTCTTTTTTACTTTAAACCTTTTGAATAATGAATCTAAAATTTGGCCTAATACCTTTACAGTACGAAATTGTAATTCTTTGTTTAAGAATAGGACTGTTGGCAATTCGATTGTAAAATAAGTGCCTTCAGCACATTCAGCTCTCTGATACGTTATGTCGCCTACTGCAAATCTCGTCGTATTGACGCTTGCAGAGATGTTATTAAGTGTTCCGTTTTCAATATACAAATTATCATAATAGCGCATTAAAACCTTTCAACTCTATTATTTCCACTTTTCTTCGTTTTATTATTTTAATTTTTTGATAACTCTTCGGAACTTCTATAGATTATTATGCATCTAGTATAATTACAACGAAAAACTCACACCAACTTTTTAACCTTATTTATTTCGTAATTTAATAGACTAAAAAAACTCCCGATATTTCACACTTAAAGTGTGAAATATCGGGAGCATTTATAACTTTCTTCATTTTGGCTTCGTCACAGAAGTGTGCGTGTTCTATTTCCGTTTGCTTTCCATTCTCTCTACTACGTCAGCCATTTCACCAGTATCCGCCCAGAGCTGATCTGCTTTCTTTTTCCATGCAACATACCCACTTTGACTCTTTGGGAATTTTTTGTAATGCTTTTTTAGTTTTCCAGCATAAGATATACCTCTCAACAACTTCTTCACAGTTTTTAAGGAAATATTACCACTAAACACACCACCTAAAACACCAAATACCAGTTTTAATATGTCACCTAGAGGCATATCAGCATTGAACTTGCGATTCATTTCTGTTAATGCTTTTGCGGAAAATACTATGTTCTTTTTAAATTCATAATCGTTTTCCTCAGGTGTGCATTCGATAGCGTTTACTAGTGTTGCCATAATGTATGCAAAATCAGCTCCCTGCGTAGTGTTGTATTTTACATTTATGCCCCATAATTTATCAGCAGTAGGATATGCTCCATCCTTCATAACAAGACCTACTATGTCTGCTGCAATTTTACATCCTACCCAGCCTGCGGTTATACCTTCACCGCTGAATGGTTTAGTCATGCAGGCAGAATCACCTAAGCAAACAAAGCCATCTGTAACTAAGGAATATGGAGGTCTATGATAGGGTGTTGATCCTTTTTCAATACGCTCTACTGTGTGCTCAGGAAGAGGAATTACTTTTTCAAATCGCTGGAAACATTGCTCAGCATATTCAGAAGATAGATTGGCACCTATTCCAATTATTGCTCCATCAGGCTCAGGCGCAGGCGCAATCCAAGATTTGTAGTACGCCCATCCTGTTGATAGTGTTACCTTGTCTTTCTCGGGATCCTTTAATTTTACATATCGCAAGGTGACATAAAACTGATCTCGGGGGCCTATTTCAAATGTTTCAACAGTCCCTTCCTTCAGCTTGCGACGTGCAATAGAAATAATTCCTGAACAATCTGCAACTAGTCTTGCAGATATATTTAATGTTTCACCATTGCATTCTATCTGTGCACCATTAATTTTATTGGCTTCGTTATATGTAAAATCAATGAACTTGGTGTCATAGTAAAATTCAACACCAACACTCTCTGCCCAAAGTCTTAATCTTTTAAGGAATGGTGGTAGGAGTGCAACAGTAAAAGGATATTCTGCTTTTTTGGGATATTTATCAAATGCAGATTTTATTATTCCGTACTCGAACATGCCGATATAATCTGGATCACCTGGTTGTGGCTCAGGCACATTATAGGAAGAAAACCTTTCTGTATCAGTATGAAAAAGATACAATTTAGATCCTAATTTGTCCTTAGATGTACTATCTATCACACAAACCTTATACCCTTGCTCTGCTAACGAGTGTGCAAAATAACAGCCAGCAGTGCCACTGCCTATTACTATAACATCATATTTTGATTTAATCTCCACCATATAAAACTCCTTAAACATTTTAGTAATTGTTTTTCTCTAGATGACAATATCACCCAACAAGCTATAGTATAGCATAACTCAAAATTTTGTCAAGACACAAATAATTTTAATCTCTCAATTTGTTAACCTATGGATATGAGTAAATGTATCAATATTGGTAATAATTAAACAACAAGATATAATACCTATCTTTCGAGTTTGCTAGCAAAAAATAGTGAATTTTAGAAATATCAGACAAACAATGATTAATCTTCACCTAACTAACATTTCTTTATTTTATGAATTTCCCCCAAAAACGATTTTACTTGGGGAGTGTGTAATAATTTATTGCTGGATGAGAGAAAATATTTGACATATCAGTAAGGATATCGGAGGCGATTGCCGTGTTGATGTATTGCGATTCCGTATTTAAAACAACAAAGTTTCTCATAAAAGCCAGTATTTCACACGATTAATACGCACTCCCATTAGTTACTGTTCAAAACAGGATTACAGTTCACGCATTGCATGATATTTGCGATAATTTCACCGCTTTATCAGAAAGCGGCACTGCATAATCGTTTCAAACGTAGAAAAAGTTAATTAAAACAGCAATTTAAAAAATCTGTTTCAGATTTAACATCATAAACTAATGGTGTGAACAGTAACAATTATTGGTTACTGTTCACACCCCATATGAAAAAAAGGCAATGTTTTAATACTATTTGTCTTTTAAATCTAGGCTTTCCATTATCCAATCGCGTTGGGTAATGGATGCGAATACATCTGGAGGAATGCCATCAATTACTTTGCATAATTCTGTTAACAACGTTT
>JAITQU010000197.1 GCA_031288735.1 Christensenellaceae bacterium | reverse complement strand
CCTGTGCTGTATCGGATAAGCTCACAAAATAATCGTTTCAAATGTCAGAAACGCCCTTTAAAACAACAATTTTTAAAATTTATTTTAAATTTAGCGTAATTCTAATTAATTTTGTTGTTGTTTTCATATGGGGTGTGAACAGTAACGGTCAGTTGTATAATATAGGTCAGTTGTATAATATATTGTGAAAGCGGTGCGGTCAATCGACAAATCGCATAGTTTATGATATACTCATAAAGCAAAATCGCCGTAAGGGAGGGTCTGTGTATGCCGCAAAAGTTAATACCGCCAACATCGCCGCAACAATATATCAGCGGTTTATACGCACTTAATTTACCTGGAGAAACTTCGGGCGATTGGCATTTTACTTCCGTGTGATTTTCGGACAAGAAAGAAACGGTGCCTCTTGCGGGAAACACGAGAGAAACCGAAACGAGCGAGATTTTCGGAGATTTGGGAGTTATCGACGGAGCCGATGCCGTCGGAGCGGCGAAATTAGACAATTGCGGACAGAACCGTATCTTTATCGCCAACCATTACCGTGCTATTTTAGTTTGATGGTCGTTGGAGCGCGGCGCGGATATATGGGAATTATAGACGGCGCGACTACGGAATATTTAGATACGGAGGAACAAAAAAAGTTCATTTTGGATAAAGCGAAACTGGCGTTATCTTCCAATGAATTGACGGAGCAAGAAAAAGGCAGAATCCAAGGTTGGATTGCCAAAGAAAACAAGAATCTATACAGAGGAGAATCGTATGCCATTTAAGCCGCTACAAAATCAGCGATTAGAGATAATGAGGGCAATCGCTCAAAATCTTATTGACGAAAATGTTATATTAAAAGGCGGAACTGGGCTACTTCTTTGTTACAACTAGATAGATTTTCAGAGGATATGGATTTTGACCCATACTCGGACAAGTTTAGTTTAGAGCGAATTAAAGCAAAGGTAGAAAAAACTTTGTCCCGTCAGAATGTTAGACTTGAAGAAATCATCATAAAAAAGGACACGACTACAACCAAACGGCTGATGGTCGAGGTGACGGGATTCGAACCCATGGCCTCTTGGTCCCGAACCAAGCGCGCTACCAAACTGCGCTACACCTCGATTAATAAAGTTTTAGCAATAAGTTAGTAATGTTGTCTTGAAAAAAGCGACACCTCTTAGTAAACTTACATATTATGGAAAAAGTCTATATTCAGTGTAATAGCGTTATCAAAGTTTATTTTATTAATGTTGATTGCAAATAAATTGTCATACTTTCCTTTTTGCTATTAATAAATTTACTCACCTGATAGATAACTATTCTATCTCTATCTGTCATTAAAATTTAGGCTATTTTTGAAGTTACAAGCATTTGACCCTTAAAAATATCCAAAATTTAAAATTTTGCCTATTTATTTTTGATATATTTGTGATTTTTTTCAACAGCACAATAATAATAGAGTAAATTGTATTTTTGTCTTCTTTGGTATTTAGATAACTAGCATTGTTTTTAGGTTTTTTCGAGTCAGTTAGCGTTTTGGATCTGTGCCTAAACGCTACCTTTACACTAGTGAAAAAGCAACAATATAGCCAGCGGATTAAGAAATTAACATTTCTTTGTTTTCTAAATTTGTTGCAAATTGCCTTATCATATGTTAATATTAAAATACTGATAGAAAACTGTTTATTTGTCTATTTTCCTTTTTGCCGAAATGGTGGAATGGCAGACGCGGCGGACTCAAAATCCGCTGATGGAAACATCGTGTGGGTTCAAGTCCCACTTTCGGCACCAACGTTCGACTAGACCTTTTATTTTAGGAGTTTATGCCTTTAGCGATCTTTTAAACTAGATTGCAAGTTTAAAAGAGGTCTTTTTAATTTTTTAATAGAAATCAACCATTATTCATCTTCTGGTGGCATTTTAAGTTTTTCAATTGCGCTTAATGTCACGATTCTATTATCAATCCTAAATCCAAAGTTTTTGCTTAGCCCATCTATTACATCAGATTTCTTAAATAAAGGGATATAGCCGTTTCGAACATCTCTTAGATAGTTCATTTCCCTAATCTCTCCACTGATTTCAGTGGAAGTATTTGAAAAGTCTAGTTTAGACTCGAGCATCCTCAAAATAGCTAGGGAAATAAAACAGGTAGTGAAGTGTGCTCTAATCCTTTCATCCTTACTCTGGCATACAGGGTTTAACTCAAACTCTGCTTTCATTGTGCGAAATATTTCTTTAACCTCGGATCGTCTTGTAATAACCTTAATTATTTCTTTAGCTTCTGGATCTAATAAATTTGTTGAAATGCCAATGTAGCCGTCATAGGCCGATTCTTTTTTAACTAACTCATCGTTGATAAAAAACTCTGTGTTCTCGCAAATTTCATCAGTATTTGTTAAATTTTTTACACGTACGAATCTTTTATAATCTATTTGGCTCGTTTTAAAAGTTTTGTGTTCATTGATAATAAGATCCATTGCATTATTTATTTCTTTTGTCCTTTCGCTTCTTTGTTGATTTCTGAGTTTAATTGAAAATGTAACTATTAGTCTTTGATCTGCTCCATTGATAGTGATATTTCTTTCCTTGAAAAACACTGTTTTGCTATGCTCGGTCTCCTCTATCATTCGTAAATCAAACTGAATGTTGCTTCCTAGAATTCTCCAGCCTGTTTTGTCTAATATCCAGTCTTTAATTTGACTTGGCATTTGCTTTATCGATTGTGTTGTTATAAATGCTCTATTGCTAAAACTCTTAAACATTCTGTTTGCTTGGGATGCTAGTCCTGCGTCAGTGCAAATAACAAATTTAGACGCATTAAATTCCTTTACTATTTTTTTTACAAGCGGTTTTTGAGTTATTCTCTCATTAGTATTCCCAGGATTTATACAAAACGCTAGCGGAACACCATTGCCGTCCATAAGTAATCCTAATTGTACAATTGGATTTACGCTTTGCTCTTTTGGTATCCCGTATTGATTCAATCCATGCTTTTCATCAATTTCAAAGTAAAAATTAGTAAAATCATAAAATAGCGTACTTGTGTTACGAACGTAGCTTTCAACACTGTTTTTGTACAGCGAATTTTGGATATAATCAGATTCCTTAGATATTACATTGAGTGAGTGACAGAGCTCATACAAATTGAAATTTGGAGATTCTATCAATTTTTGAGACTCGTCAAATGTGGAAAGCTTTGATAACGGATATAAACTTCTTGCATACACATGACGTGACAAAATGGAATTTAAGTCATAATCAAATAAGTATCTACTTGAAATATCCTTACAAACACGTTCAAATGCCAATTCATTGTAGAACTTTTGTAAAAATAAATATCCACCATTAAAGCATGTTTCATGATGATCGATTGTTGAAAAAGGCCAAAACTCAACAAAAATTACTTCCTTGCCATTCATGCCATTTTCGTTGATCTCGCTAACATATTGTTGAACCCATTCTATTGGATCTTGACCATTTGATTTCGTCTTAATTTCATCTAGTGAACCGAGTTCCTTTACAACCTTTATTACCCTTTCATTATTTTCATATGTCATCTTCTTTATGTAAAACGATGCTTTATATCTCGAAATGCTTTCTTTTGGGCTCATGTTTCAATATTCTCCACAATAGTACATAAAATTTTTCTGATAATCTTTTAAGACTCTTTAAATGACACTGCTTTAAACAGGTCTTATACACGATGAGCTGTTGACTTTTGTAACTTAGCTAACTACAACATCAATCAAATGTGAGTTTGTGTATTTTATTTGGGTATTTAGAGTTTTATAATTTATTTGCTTGTGCTTTATTTTCTTCTTTTATATTGTATCACAACTTTGTTAATATTTGCACGCTTGAAAATGATGTTTAAAGATTTTATATTTGTTAATTCCAAGCCGATTGTTACTGTTCACACCCCATATGAAAACAACAACAAAATTAATTAGAATTACGCTAAATCTAAAATAAATTTTATAAATTGTTGTTTTAAAGGGCGTTTCTAACATTTGAAACAATTATTTTGTGAGCTTATCCGATACAGCACTGACATTTTCCAAAATATCATGCAGCGGACGGACAATAACTATGTTTTCCCATATGGGGTGTGAACTGTAACAGCCGATTTAGAATAGATTGGATTTATCGTAACTTAACTTTTAGCTTAATATAGTAAGATGATGTTTTATGAAATATTAACATTTCAATTGATATTAACACACTAACTTGTTTGTTTTTGCTTTTTAGTCTCAACACTCTTTCGCTCTTTGAGCCTTTCATACCTACTATAAGTTGTCTAAAAAACCAGGAGTACCAATTATAAAATACAAATATCTCAATTCTAAACCTAAAACGTCAATCATTGTCAGTGCATTTAGCTTCTCGAGTCTTATTAATGATTGACTTGACTTTCATCAATCGTATTGTATTAGAGCGTTCATTTTCGTCTAGTTTCATTGTGATGTATTTTATAGTTTCCTCTAAATCAGGAATCATAATGTATTCTAGTGCGTTTACTCTACGTCGACTTTTTTCAATCTCGTTAGCTAACATATTACAAGTTTTTTCAATTTCAGCAAGTTTGACAAGTTTAATTAATAATGTTGATAGCGTTGCAATCGAATCATCTAATTCACTCGATACTGATATAAATGAATACGGATATAAATCAGTGCTTTCGCCTTCTAAAATTGACAGCTTTGGAATAGATACGCTCATGATATTTTTAGTAGACGATTTTAACTCTACTGTGCGTAGTGGCATGGACACAGCTTCCTCTACGATCTCGCGACCGTTAACAGCACTAGCTAAAAGAAACGATTTAAAGGAGCTTGTCACTTCCTGTTCTATTTCCTCTCTAAGTCGTTTGTTTTCCCTTATATACAACATAAATTGTCGTACTGTTTCATCAGTTTTATCTTTAAGGAGCTTATGTCCCCTTACTGCGGTCTTTAGTCTAACCTTAAGCCGACGTAACTCCATTCGAGTAGGGTTTACATTTATTCTTCCCATGCTAAATTTACCATATCCCTGTTATCATTTTCATCACTGAAAAAGAACTTTCTATCACTATGATTTGTTTAATTTGACACAAACTGCGATATTAATTTTCATATTTTAATAGATAAACCGATTCCTAGCTGTATCTATACACGGACTATATTATAACATAATCACTAAAAACAACTAAATATTTTAATAAATTTTTATACGTTGATGAAACTCACCATCATTTACTGTAAAGTTACACGCAATATCCTAGAATCTTTACATTGCAATACTTTTTGTAATTTCCATCACAAGTATTCTGCTTCGCATCAATCAGTGTGCCACAATAAGTTTGAAAAATAAGTGTTAACTCGTTTCTAGCATAGTACTTTGTTCTCATAATTTATTCAAGAAACGAATTTTAGTTTGCGCTCAATTTGATTAGGTCTTTCTTGTTTTTGGTACTGGTACTCAAATTCCAATGAGCATTGGAATTTTCAAACGAATGTTTTTCAAAGCAAGACTTGTAGAGAAATGTGGATCTCTGTCTATCTCGCCAGTATTATCTAATATCACTTCCCTTATTTTTTAGTTTTTGCAAGAATTTTGGAAAAGTCTTTACTTCATCAAGGCAATTCCTTTTCAATATCGCTTTAACCTTTGAACTGTCGCTTTTGGAAAAACCAGCTACTGAGCTCTTTCGATTATGACTTCTTTTTATCCGAGACACTAGAAAGCTAGAGTGTTAGGAAATTACCGTCATAGAGCAACAATTATAATTGATTATCTTAATTATAAGGTCGCTTGAGAATTTCTAAGTCTTAATTTGCTCACACACCGCTAAGGTGACTGTTTGGAGATTTTTTAGTAGCTCTTTTTTGATCTTAAAACATACTATCCTTTAAACGTGAAAGCAGTATATTCTAAAAAGTGATGCTTGTCAATATAATTCATGAAAACATCATACAAGGCGTAATGCGTTTGATAGGTTTTCTATTATATTGACTGCAAAATTTCTAATTTTTTAATATATTTAGCTATAGTTTAAGACTACTGATTTTTTACTAAAGACTTTGTTAGTACTTAGCGTAGAATTCGTCTAAATATGTCTCTCTTATCCGTTTCAATTCATTGCGCGGTAGCATTCTTAACAACTCCCACCCTAAATCAATCGTCTCTAGCACTGTTCGTCTACTTTCAAAGCCTTGAGAGACATAACGTTTTTCAAATTCATCGGCAAATCTTGCAAATTTTAAATCTGTTTCCGATAGTGCTGCTTCGCCTAGTATCGTAGAAAGCTCTTTTGCCTCTTTGCCTCTAGCGTATGCAGCAAATAGTTGATTCATTGTATCGGCGTGATCTTTTCGTGTTTTGCCATTGCCTATGCCCTTATCTTTTAGTCTAGAAAGTGATGGAAGCACATCAATGGGCGGATTAACCCCTTTTTTATACAATTCACGCGATAAAATGATTTGTCCTTCTGTTATATATCCTGTCAAGTCTGGTATCGGATGTGTTTTATCGTCTTCTGGCATTGTCAATATTGGTATTTGTGTAATGCTACCATTTTTTCCTTTTAAACGTCCAGCTCTTTCATAAAGTGAAGCTAAATCTGTATATAAGTAGCCAGGGTATCCACGACGGCCAGGGATTTCCTTTCGCGCTGCAGACACTTCTCTCAACGCCTCAGCATAATTTGTTATGTCTGTAATTATCACAAGCACATGCATGCCTTTTTCAAAGGCAAGATATTCTGCTGCCGTTAGTGCCATGCGTGGAGTAGATATTCTTTCAATTGCGGGGTCGTTTGCAAGGTTTATAAAAATTACAGTCCTATCAAGGGCGCCAGTTCGTTTAAAATCAGAAATGAAAAAATCTGCTTCTTCGAATGTTATACCAACGGCTGCAAAAACAACAGCAAACTTAGAATCATCCCCGCTTACGCTCGCTTGCCTAGCTATTTGTGCTGCAAGTCGAGAATGTGGGAGCCCAGATGCGGAGAATACGGGTAGTTTTTGTCCCCTTACTAGTGTATTAAGTCCATCTATTGCGCTAATCCCTGTTTCTATAAATTCGTCAGGATAATTGCGCGATACAGGATTTATAGGCTGTCCATTAATGTTGTATCTTTTGTCAGCAATTATTTCTGTCCCCCCATCCTTAGGTCTACCCATGCCATCAAAAACTCGACCTAGCATATCCTCTGAACAATTTAGCTCTATGCCTTTTCCTAAAAATCTCGCTTTTGCGTCGCTTATTTTCAAGCCTGAAGACCCTTCAAAGAGCTGAACTAAAGCACGATCTCCATCAATTTCTAATACTTTGCCACGCCTTATACTCTCGCCTTCCTGCCTTATTTCGACAAGCTCATCGTATTTAACACCACTCACGCCATCAACTAGCATAAGTGGACCAACTACTTCCCTTATTGTTTTATATTCCTTTAGCATTTTTCACCTACCCTATAAGCTGTTTCACTGCAACTTTCATTTCTTCCTCTATAGTATTGAAGGTTTTTAATTCATTTTCAGGTATAAATTTAGATCTACTTATTTTTTCCTTGATAGGCAGAACAATGATGTCCTCAATGTCGACATTTTTTTCTAATGCTCCACGCGCTAACTCGTTAAACATTATTATTAATTTCAGCATTCTATATTGCTTATTCAATGACGTATAAGTATCTATCTCGTGGAATGCATTCTGGTGCAGATAATCCTCTCTTATGGATTTAGCGGTGTCCATAGTTAACTTGTCTCTTGCAGATAGTGCATCCATTCCGATTAATCTAACTATTTCTGAAAGTGTCGATTCCTCTTGCAATATTGTCATTGCAAATGCCTTTAGTGCATTCCAATCGTAAGCAATATTTTCGCTATACCAATCTGCTAGTTTGTCTTCATATAAGCTATAACTTATAAGCCAATCAATTGCTGGGAAATGTCGTTTGTATGCAAGCGTTGAAGAAAGTCCCCAAAATACCTTAATTATCCTTAGTGTGGCTTGACTTACAGGCTCAGAGAGGTCTCCACCTGGCGGGCTGACAGCACCTATTGCACTGATTGAACCTATTATCTGTTTACTGCCTAGCACTTTAACGATCCCTGCACGCTCATAGAATTCTGCTAACCGTGATGAAAGATATGCAGGATAGCCTTCCTCTCCTGGCATCTCCTCTAGCCGTCCACTCATCTCGCGTAATGCCTCAGCCCATCTACTCGTACTATCAGCCATTATTGCAACATTGTATCCCATATCACGGAAATATTCGGCAATCGTGATGCCAGTATAAATACTGGCTTCGCGTGCGGCAACTGGCATATCAGAGGTGTTTGCGATTAGAGTAGTGCGTTTCATAAGCGCCTCGCCAGTCTTTGGATCCTTTAACTCTGGAAACTCATTTAACACGTCTGTCATTTCATTTCCTCTTTCGCCACAGCCTACATAAACTATTATATCTGCGTTAGCCCATTTAGATAGCTGGTGTTGCACTACAGTTTTGCCAGAACCAAATGGCCCTGGTATTGCAGCTACACCACCACGCGCAATTGGAAACAGTGTATCTATCACTCGCTGCCCTGTTATCATTGGCACAGATGGTGATAACTTTTCTAAATATTTTCTACCCCGCCTTACAGAACATTTTTGTAGCATTGAAACAGTCTTTATACCATCAAGTGTTTTTATTTTAGCCACAGAATCGATTATAGTAAATTCTCCAGATTTAATATCTAGAACTGTGCCAGACACGCCAACAGGAACCATAATCTTGTGTCTTACTATACTTGTTTCCTGTACATATCCAAGCTCATCTCCCTCAACTACCTCTTGACCTAGGGTTACAGTAGCACAAAAACTCCATGATTTTTTTCTATCAAGAGAAAGCACATCAACGCCTCTAACAATTCTATCTCCAGCAATGCTTTGCAATTCTGTTAGCGGTCGCTGTATGCCATCATAAATGCTACCTATAAGTCCAGGTCCTAGTTCAACTGAAAGCGGTGCTCCTGTTGAGACAACTTGATCCCCAGGTCCTAATCCCGCAGTCTCCTCATAAACTTGTATTGAGGCACGGTCACTACGAAGCTCAATTATTTCCCCTATAAGCTTGTCCTTGCCAACTCTAACAACGTCAAACATTCTGCAATCATTCATTCCATCCGCAATGATGAGTGGCCCAGCTACCTTAATAATTTTACCCATGGGTTTGTAAAACCTCCTGCTATACAAGCTAAATAGATTACTAGCTCTTCAATTTTTGATTATTATTGAATAATATATCCGATCCTATCGCTTTCTCAACATCAGCGGATAATCCTTTCATACCAAATCCAGAAGAACCTTTAACTGATGGCAATGGAATAACAACAGGATAAGGCCTTGCTTTGTAACGTGCAAGTGTATCTGTCATAGTCTCAGCTATGTCCTCTGTCACAAAAATAATCGAATATTCCCGTGCTAGTTTTATAAGTGTTTCTCGTGCATCAAAATAGCTTTTAGCGTTAAATACATCAACGCCTATTGCTTTAAATGCCAGTACACTATCCTTATCGCCAATTACGGCTATTTTATTGTTAGGCATATAATAATCTCAACCTTTTCTTGATTTCATTGCTATCTACATTGTTTTTTATACAAACAAGAACCATGCTAATTGTTCTAATTTCATTTCTCTTTGCTAAAAAAAAGCCCAAGCTTGGTGCTATAGAAAACATGTCATTTCTGTTTTCCTTAATTATGTTTAGCAAATAATTATCTCTTTCAACATCAAAAGATACGACATCTAACTCCCTAATTTTTTCAGCAAACTGTCGATATGATGAGTCAGCTAATCCCTGAGCAAGAGCTGAGACATCAGGATATATCTCTATAAAAAAACTAGGTTCGAGGGCACCTACGACAATAAGTCTATTAAACATTTCGACGGATGCCGATATGCGAGATGTGCGTACAAAACTTGCTATGTTTAACAAATCAGCATAGGCTCGGAAATAATTTCTAATCAGCTGATCACTGCCTCGTCTTTGAGTGCGCTCCCAAATGTCGCAAAACATTGCCTTGTCAATTTCTGTGTCTAAGAAACGCGGACTCCTAACTTCCTCAAACTCTATTTTAATTTTCTCAATTGCCATATCTAGATGTGGATTAATAGAACTCCCATTTGTAATCAATTCCTTTAATTTTTCGAACGGAACGAGGCCGCCCTTCATTGGTGTAAATGTACAATCCCCACCGTAGTGTGCTTTCAATATTGATTTAGCATTAAAATAGTCAGCATGCAAAAAAAAGCATTCAAACCCCACGTCTTCCATATCTATAGATGTTACAAATTCTGATAGCAAGGTGCGTTCTGCATCAAGGATTTTTTCATAGTCAGAAAGCTCATCAGGCACTAATCCAGCACCGTAGTTGGCTTCTAAAAGAATCTTTACCGCATCGATTATGTTTGACTTATCTATCATTCGAAAAAGTCTCTCCTCGGTAAATAGATTGTTTTCCTTTGCTTTGGCCACAGCATTTGCAAATAACAAACCGTCTTTCATATCAACAAGTCATCCTTTCCTATTTACCAAACAGAATTAATGCGATCTCTGATTCTATTTCGTCACGTAAAAGTGACAACTCAGATTTAAAACTAAGGTCCTTTTCTAAGGCGGTAGAAATAAGTATTAGTCCTGCGTCAATATTGACACTTTCAGATGATACGTTTAGTTTAATACCCCGTGATACCGCATAGTCCGTTATAAACTTTTTAGTTATAGTTCTTTTGTCCTTTTCGCTTATGCAAACGATGTCACCGTCTTCAGCGTACTCGAGCATGCCGTCTATTATTTTAAGGTATTTGTCCTTCTTTAGTTGAAGTAACCTTTCCAACGCTTTTTCAAATGCCTTATCTAATACATCCTTTTTTGCCTTTAAAATCCACTTTCGGACTTCAAGCATTGCTATGTTTTTTTTGCGCTCAATAATATTTGCTGAAAGAGTATCAAACTCTCTTCGTGCATTTTCAATATAAATGCGTGCATTGTTTTCAGCGTCGGCAATAATCTCATCAGCCTTTATCTTGCCCTCTTCTAGCGTGGACGTAGCAATGCTAGTAGCATCAGAAATAATTCTTTCTATTATTTTATGTCCATCCTTAGGAGCATTTAACATATCTAAATTGTTAGTTGTCTCATCAAAAGAATTTGTCACTTAGTCCCCCCCGCCAACCTAAAGGCTTTTAGAGAATTGCTCAAAGCTACTTTAATATTACATATAGAGATGCTTAAAGTTACTTTTATCATTGTAGTCTTTTCTAAATATAGTAAATTTATTAAATTTATGCGTAGTTTGGAATATAAACTGCAATAAAGGAAATAAGCAAGCCTAAAAGAGCATAGGTTTCAACCATAATAGTGAAGGTAACAGCTTTGATATTCTCGTCTGGTCGTTTTGCAACAAGTGCTATACCAGCTGCAGCAACCTTACCCTGATATATGCCACTTAAAAGACCAGCAATTGCCATCGGTAAGCAGGCACCTAGCATGGCCAATCCACCATACGGGCTTAGTGCTGTGAGAGTTCCACTAAAAATATTCAATTTTAGTAGTACAACAAACCCAATAACAAAACCATAAAGTCCTTGTGTAGCGGGCAATAATTGAAGAATTAAGCATTTCATAAATTTACTAGGATCTTCAGATATGACGCCCGAGGCCACCTGCCCCGCTTTGGATACACCGATAGAACTCCCGATACCCGACAATCCTACAGCAAGACCCATTCCAATTAGTGCCCATGCAGTTCCTGACAACATATAATGACCTCCAAATTTTAGATTTATTTTGTTTTCGGTTGTGTTAAGCTATCCGAAAGATATATATATTTAGTTTTTCTTCCTAGCGGACTGAATGCGTGTCCTTCACCACTAAAAAACTTCCCAAAAAATTCAACATACTGTAGTCTTGAGTTGTGCACATAAACGCCCAATGCGTTTATCCCAAAATTGAATAGGTGTCCCACTGCATAAATGACAAATGCAGCAATATAACCCGCAAAACCCAGTAGAGTAGGCATCATGCCAGCGATTATATTGATTACCATACCAATTATTCCAGCAGTAAGACATAAACTGAATATGCGTGAATATGACAATATATCGGCAAATACGTTTATAGCACCATACAAATTTTTAAACATTCCACCTAGCATTGCAAACGGATTTTTCTTACCAATGGCACCACCTGCTAGAAGCATCGCCACCCCTATTAGTATGATAACAATGCCTGTCGTTTTGATTGCGCTTGAATTTAGCAAAATACTTAGTGCAAAAAATCCACCACCTAGGAAGATAGCAACCCAGCTGAAATTATCCAAAATGCCACTTGTTATCTTTTTTTGTCTTATGCTATTGATACCATTGAGCGTAAAGCCTGTTGCAAGCTGTACAATTCCTAAGCCTAGAGCTAATCCAAACATTATCAAAATATCAGTGCCATCCATTGGATCAAGGATTTTTAGTGTTAACAAGGCTCTACCTAGACCAAATGCTTCTAATTGTTCCGTTGTAAGACCAAACCACCCACCAAATAGCGTCCCCCACACAACTGTAGAAACACCACATAGTCCAAACATAACAAAGAAACCACCACTGTTTTTTACTGGTTTCTTGATAAGCAGAAATAAAGAACATGCAAGCGTCATGATTAATCCGTATCCAGCATCTGAAAACATGAACCCAAAGAAAAGGCAATAGAAAAACATTACAAACGGATTTGGGTCAATGTGCCCGTATTCAGCGGTGCCAAATGTTGCAGTGATATTATCGCCAAACGCCCTTACAAGTTTAGAATTCATAACTAGGGATGGCACCCGCTCGTCATTTAATGGGTCTCTGAAAAAACAATTCGTGCTCGGGGCAACATTCATTATAGCTGAAAACACTAAATCCTCTGAGTGTGATGGGATCCAAGCATCAAGAATGAATGCTCTTTTAGTTTCTCTTCCGTCCCCCATTATAGAGATTTTTTCATGCTCAATCTTATAATAATCATATAGCAATTTGAAATCCTTAAGTCGTGGAAACAATTCACTAACGTTAAGATACAATTCGTGTCGTCTTTTTTCAAGTGCTGAGAGCTCATCACTAAGCGATGCCACTTTGACTTTGGCAAGTGTTGCGTCTGTAAAAGGGCATCTTTTAAATCCATTACTTTGAAGTAAGTGCAAAACTGTACTTGAATCGTCTTTATGCGAAATTATACAAACCAAGAATCCACTTTCAACAATTTCTGTTTTTACTACGCAATAGCTTTGAAGAGTAGAAAGCGCAGTTAAATCCTCTTTTTCTAAAACTCCTACAAAAAAGGAACAGTTTTTTGTATCCTTTATATCACAAAATTTAATATCCAAGCTTTCGTAAGGCCTCATTTGCGTAATGGTATTAGTTATGCGCGATTTTTTTGATTTGATATCGGTTAATTCATCATTAATATTTGAGAGTTTGTCAATAACTGCTAGTATCTCATATTCATCGCTTGAGATATTGGACAGTTCCTCATAACTCATAACAACATTTTCCTTTCCGAATTTCGATATACGGAAAGCCTGATTTTCTTTTACATCACTACTAAACTCGCTTTTTTTTAATTCTTTTGATGACTCCTGTAAAAATGAAATAGCAAAATTTAAACGCGCTAACTTTTGAGATATCTCCTCCTGCTCACCTAAATGCTTATTGATATAGGTGTTGCTCATATCTCCTGTCTGAGCTATTTCAACACTACCTAAGCTAGCGATGGTACGCAAAATACTTCGCCGATCATTTTTGTGTCCAATAACGGACAATTTACGCATACTAACGACTGACATATTTATCAACAAACCTTGATGCTATCATTTCTGCAACGTTAGAAATATCAGTATTATTTAAAATGGCTAAGCTAGAAATATTACCATCTCTATAGATAGAGTCACAGATTGTCTCTGCGTTAAGCTCGGCTGCTACTATTCTCTCTTGTCTTTCTTCTTTAATAAGTTTTTTGGCATTTTCTACTATTTCTAGAGCAGTATTGTCTGCCTGCATGCTCATCGAGCGTGCTTGGCTTAGTGCATCGCTTGCAATTTGCGATGCCGCCTGTTCGGCAAGTTTAATGCTTTCTATGACTTTTTCTATCATTTTCCAACGCTCCTAAGATTTATTTTAAGCTCATAGCTAATCATTTTAGAATCTCAAAGCTAAAACCGCTCTATTTTCTTAGTACACTACTTCTTCTGGTTTTAGCATTCGAAAGTAGTGCATTGTCTTTGGTCTCTTTTAATTCTATTCATTTTTTTTCTTGCAATTTTGTATTTTAGAAATTCGCTAACATTTTAAATATTAAGTATCTTTTGGTAGTTATCGTCAAAATATTTAAATCATTTTGCGACAACCTACAAGTCAAAGGTTTTTAAATTTCTTGCTTTTAGGAAATTAACGATATTAACTTCTTAATTTCTCACCGCTTAACTAGAAATTTTCTATTATGCGCCTTTTTACAGGGGCGCATGATAGTGTCTTAATTTATCCTTTTACATGCCCTTTAAAAAACGCCTTCAAGATTTACCATAATATTAATTTAATATCGACTAATTTTTTTAAAGTACAAAATTTTGTAACATTCAATGCTCAAGTCTAAACAATAAATGCGTGAGCTATTCCATATGCGACTATTTTAAATATCACTATAGATTCTTGCGCGTATTAACACTTACCATAGTAAGGTGCAATAATGAAGACTAGTCTTTTTATCTCAAAAAATTAAAAAGCTAGGAAGAGCGAGTTTCTTTAATTTGTTTCATTATATAATAAATCTCTCAAGCATAAACTAAAGAGCCCTTGAAAACTGTTACGAGATCTCGTTAGAATTTAATAATTCAATTTTTGTAAAATCCCTTTACTTTAAATTTTAAATAAAGAAATTTAAGCTCTTTAAATAAGCTTAAATCTATCTTTCTTTTTCAATTAGAATTTTTTAACCCCTTCAAAACACAAAGCTTCTAATAGTGATATTGTAACATTTTCAGTACAAAAGTCAACTAATTTCAAAAATTGGTAGTTATTCATTGTGCGCCTATGTCTTGAATTTTTATAATAATAAACTATTCAAGTTAATTTAATATTAACTTTAGAAAAATGAGTGCCTAGAATTAGTATTTGAACGTCTTAGATAAAATATTTCAAGGAAGTCTTATTGACTATCTAATTAAGCACAAATGGCAACCTCTCCTCCTCCCCTATTTACACAAATTAATATACACTCCCGTATATAATTTGGTCAGTTGTATAATTAATTGTCGTTTTTAGGGGTGAAAAAAGACCTTAAAGACATAGCTAAAAATGGTGCTAATTTCGAATAAGGATTATAATTTATAACAGCAAAAAAAGTGAA
>JAITQU010000067.1 GCA_031288735.1 Christensenellaceae bacterium | reverse complement strand
ACAGTTCACACCCCATATGGGGAAACATAGTTATTGTCCGTCCGCTGCATGTTGTTTTGGAAAATGTCCGTGCTTTAGCGGATAAACTCACAACATGATCGTTTTAAATGCAGAAAAAGTCCTTTAGAATAGCAATTTTTGAAATTTGTTTTAGATTTAGGTCATTAACAATTAAGTTGTTGTTGTTTTCATATAAGGTGTGAACAGTAACTGCCAATTTGCGCCAATTTTTGAAACGCTAACTTGATTTGCATTCTTTAGCTAATTTATAAGCTAATTAAACGCCGAATTAGACATATGGGACAACTCTTACATCCTTAGCACTGTAATCAGTCTGGCTTAAAATAACTTCTAGTATCTTTGCAGCGTCCTCTACTGTTACACCCTCTTTTTTAACAATTACATTTACTAACTTTGAACTAATTTCTACCAATACATCATCAAATCCTTTTGCTTTTATTAAAGTTTCAAGCTGATGTTCGGTCTCAATGGCCTTTGCTATAGCAAGCTTCTGTGCTTGGGCATCCGTTACAACCTCGGTCGATGTTGCTTGCTCAATTAATTCATTAAGTATACTTAACTCTTCTTGTCTACCTTCTGCTCGAACTTGTCGATTGCTCTCGAAAAATGTTAATGTTACTGATGGTGTATTTACATTAATATTTTTTTCATCAGTGTTTTTTGCTTTAGCATTGATATAATAATTCAACACCCCTGTTGACACCAATAGCAATATCATGGATACAAGTACAATAATCTTTTTTTTGTTTGTTTTCATAAAACCTCCTAATTTTTTAATAATTATATTTTATATTATCTATTTCATGGCGAAGACTTCAATTTTATCAGCACTCAGTCCTAGGATAGCCCTTGCAGCTCTCAAAAGCTCTAAGCGAACTTTTGTATTTGATGCACCTTCTGCAACTATTATCACCCCTTTGATTTCAGGTAGGATCTCTTTTATAATAATTAATTCCGATTTGCCGTTATTGTTTACTACGATTGGTGATATAGTCTCTGTGCTCGTAGTAGTTCCTCCTCCAGAAGCGATTGCGGTCGAATTTGTGTGAGTGTTTGTTGTATTGGCAGTTATTATTTCTGTTGTCCCATCAAATGCTATCATTACACTAACATTTCCCGCACCTTGTATTTGTGACAATACACCAGCTAGCTTTCCTTCGAATTCAGTCGTTATTTTCTCACTGTTGATATTTTTATCATCTTTAGCTTTGCTAGATTTTGAATTCCCTACCGTTATGTTAGAGTATATTATAGCAACTATGGCTATTATGACCATTCCTACTATGATTTCAATATTTTTTATTGTTTTAGCTTTTTTAATTATTTCCTTTGCTTTGGCTTTAAATGACTCCATACATACCTCATACTAAGTTTTCGATGTCAAACAAATAACTAGAGTAAAAGTTAGATTATTAGTGATGATTATTTAGATCCCTTAACACTCTTAACATGCCCTTTATTATAAGTAAAATTGTTTTCGTCCGTTTAAGAATTCCTTTAGTTTTTCTCTAGAGTTAAGTGCTAAATCATCAAAATATAATTTATCATGAGTTAATATATTAACTTCTACTCTAGTTTAGTATCATTTGTTTAAATTAGTGTTTTTAAATTATTTTTACCTAAAGTGGGGAGTGTATATTTGACTTTTTACATACCTAATATGTTCAAACTAATGAGTTCCACTCTGATTACCTATAATGATTATCCTTGATTCATCCACCTTCACTATTTTTTTCACCTCACTTTTAATCGTCTTTATAATATTTATATTCTTATATTCATTTATTATGACTATATGTGTTATATCAATTCTCACAAATTCAAACTCATCTTCCGATTCTGATTCCAATACTACAGTAACTTCTATTCCGTCTATTCCGTTACTTCTGAGAATTCTTTTAATCGCATTTTCATAGCTTCTCAATTTTGCATCGCGCACATGCAAAATATATCTACTATCTTCTAATTGGTTTTCAGTCGCTTGTATGTTATTTATATTTGTAGCTTTAATATTATCTACTACTGTTGATAGTGGTGTTATTACTGCTACAAATATTAATAGTGATGCAATCCCTTTGACATATTTCTTTGTTTCACCTTCAGGCATGAGAATATCAACGGCGGTAGTTATTAAAATAGCACTTGTTATCCCAAGTAACCAATTCCACACTATATTACACCCACATTGAATGCGCAAATTACGCTCATCAAAGTTACCATTACTAAAAATGCAGAACCTAGCACTATTGATATTATTATTGAGAAATGCTTTGATATGCTATATAAAAGCTGGCTAATGCGCTCATCTGCTATAGGTTCGATTATTCCCGCTATAAGTTTAATTAGTAAACTTGTGACGATTATTTTAATAACATGCCCTATTATGGATAAAAAAAGCACGATCACGCATCCTAATCCTATTGCATTTTTCATTACAATTGCACCTGCAATTACAATATCGAACCCATCAGAAAGATACCCGCCAAGAATTGGTACATATGCTGATAATGCAAATTTAGTTGATCTTATGCTAACACTATCAATTGATGCTCCTACTATTCCATGCGCTGTAATAATAGTTACAATCGTTCCAAACATAATACCCAATGTCCACTTAGCTATGGATTGCAGGGCTTGTGTAAATTTTGCAAGCTTTATATTCCGTGTGAGATTTCCGATTATTGTAAATACTATACATGCAATGAATATTGGAAGTATGACATGCTCATTAATTTTCATAACAACATTTGTTATAATAAATGTCATCGGTTGGTAAACTGTTGCAGTAGCACTCCCACCAACGGCCGTAATCAAGGTAAGCAGTATAGGGAAAGAGATTTCACTTAGATGTCCGATAGTACTAATAACACCTTTTGCAGATATAATAATGTCGTTAACAATTACACACAAAACGGTTATTATGGTACCATAAATTGCATAGTATACTATCTGACTTGTGCTCTCATTTAAAAAAGAGGAATTTAAATTCTTTGTGACGCCAAACAAGATTGATAATATTATTATCGTTATTAAGTAAGAAATTATTTGCTTTATGTTTTTCCCTATACCACCTAAAATTATATTGAACGCATCATCTAAGCCTATTGTTTGGCCACTCAATATTTTTTCTATTACATTTCTAAATCCTTGTCCATATTTGTATTTCTCTTCAATATTTATATCTGAAAAAAAATTTTCTAGCTCATTATTAATTAATGCATCAAGTCCATTTTTAATTTCATCATCTAACTCATCCTCGATAGATTTAGATTCGGCATAAGCAGTACTACCCTGACACAAGAATTGAGAGAATACAAGTAATATTGTAAAAAAAACGATAATTTTCTTCATTTAGCAAAATTAGCAACCATTGTCATAATATTTAATAGTATTGGCATTGACATCCCAAAAATACTAATTTTGCCCGCCAACTGGATCTTTTTTGCGAGCGAGCGCGTTCCATAGTCATCACAAATGCTAGCCGAATATTCGGTTATATATCCGATTCCAATAATTTTGATAATGTTAATAGTCAATTCACCACCTACACTAGTAACGTTCAGTGTTGAAAACACTGAAATAATAGAGCTTAGCTCTTCTAGAATTAATAATAGAATGAATCCACCAGTGACAAGTGCTGCAAATATTGCTAATTCTGCTTTTATTTGCCTCAAAGCGCCAACGGCAAACATGCCTATAAATGCTAGAGTTATGACCTTTCCAATCATTAGTAGAGATTGAAGATAGCTTTTAAACTATCAAACAAGCTAGATATCATGCTTATTATCATAGTTAAAACAATTAGTAAGCCTGCTAGTGTAACAAGAGTTGCGATTTCCTTCTTGTCACTCTTTTCAAGGATATTATTTATGACAGCTGTTAGAATGCCAATTGCTGCGATTTTGAATATAATATCAATCCCTATTATCATATCAACACAATCATGATCCCAATTCCTAGCAAGATGCATAATTTTTTTGCAAGCTCGCCTTTGTCTTTCTTTTGTTTTAAAAAAAGACACGCTTTTTCATTAATTTCCGCATCATATCTTTTAAGGAGCAATTCCTGACTGCTAAAATCGCTTTTCTCAATGCTATAAAAAAACTTAGTGATTTCTTTGATTTCATCACTCTTAAGGTAAAGAGTGTCAATATTTATTGTGCTTGCATTGATCATGTCATCTCTTACTTTACCTAGCAGCTCCGAAAATGTGCTTTTTTTACATTTTGTGTAATCGTCTATTATGGTCAATATGTTTGTCTTAAAATGACTTATTTCTCTTGCAGTGTAGCGCAAAAAATCCAAGAAATCATTATAAAGATCGGCTCTTTTTTTATAATATCTTTCTATATGAAAACCAATATGAAATGTTATCACCATGAGCGCAGCCCCTGCAATCCACTTAATCACCGAAATTAAACCTCACAATCGATTGTATGCTTCCTGCATGTGGTTTATTACTTAGTAGCACGCCATAGTTAAATACCGATGCAAGCTTTTTGTAAGACTGTATGAATTTTTCTATACTATCACCATGCAAACTAGCAATTATTCTAATGCCAGCATTGTGAATTCCCTCTACAACGACTTCATCACGCTTTGGAAATATCTCGTCTAATATTATTATCTCGGGAGACAAAGCTCTAATAATGCCTTCAAACACTAATGCTTTTGGAATGCCTAGGACGCTGTCACAAAGTGGTCCAAAGCTAAAATGCGAATTTCTATTGGTAATTTCTTCTCTTTCGTCAATAATAGTAACATCATAACGATTGGATAGCACCCTTGCCATATCACGTATCAAGGTTGTTTTACCTGCAAAGGGAGGTGCTATAATAATTGTATTTTTGAAATCACTCAGTAATGCTTGTATTTGATCACTGCACCCTATAATCTCGTGTGGTATTCTAATATTGATTGATGAAAAATCCTTAAACGAGATGATTTTTTCATCAGAAAAAACACCACGACCCGCCAAACCAATTCGTATTCCAAAATCGCAGTGGATAAATCCTGATGCTATTTCCTCTTGGTATGCATACAAGGAATGATTCGTGGCTCTATAGACAACATCGTTTATCATTTTTTGTGTTGTAATTCTCTTAAGAAAAAATCGATCCTTCACATCCTTGAGTGCTACCTCCTTATCTAAACGGAGTCTAATTTCAGATAATTTATCAAGTGAAATAATGCTAATAATTTCATTATATAAGTCCTTTCCTATCAAGCCTTTAAGGTATTCATCCATCACCATACATTCTATTTAATTTTAGCTAATATATGAGTAATAGATTAACACTCTTACTCTCTATTTCTGATATTTTATATAGTTTGTAGATCCAATACAAAAAAAGGTCTCACTTATGAGTGAGACCTTTTTTAAACAATAGTATTTTATTTTATTTTAATACATGCCATCCATACCGCCGTGAGGTGCGGCTACTGGTGCTGGAGGTTCAGGAATATCTGCTACAAGTGCTTCTGTTGTTAGCAATGTTGCTGCTACACTTGCAGCATTTGCAAGCGCACAACGCGTAACCTTTGTTGGATCTGTTATCCCTGCTTTAACAATATCACAATACGTATCCTTTAACGCATCATAACCATAATTCGCTTTCTTAGCTCGCTTTATGTCATTAACAACAACACCACCATCGATGCCACAATTTTCTGCAATTTGTCTTAGCGGTGACTCGAGTGCCTTAATAACAATATTAGCCCCTGTGCGAATATCGCCTTCGAATCCTGCGGTGGCTTTTGCTACCTTAGAAATTATAGATATAAGAGCAATGCCGCCACCAGGTACAACACCTTCTGCTACAGCTGCGCGTGTTGCTGACAAAGCATCTTCTATGCGGAGTTTCATATCTTTAAGCTCAACCTCGGTTGCTGCACCAACTTTAATAACAGCTACACCACCAGAAAGCTTAGCTAAACGCTCTTGTAACTTTTCTTTATCATAATCTGATGTGGTTTCTGCAATTTGCGCTTTAATCGCCTTAATGCGGGCTTGTATTGATTCGTGTGAGCCAGCACCATCAACAATTACAGTATTTTCCTTGCCAGAGCGGACTAGTTTTGCTCTTCCTAGCTGATCTATACGTGTTTCTTTGAGGTCTAAGCCTAGTTCCTCACTAATAACTTTACCGCCAGTTAGTATTGCAATATCTTCTAGCATTGCCTTTCTTCTGTCACCAAAACCAGGTGCTTTAATGCCTAGGCAATAGAAACGTCCTTGTAATCTGTTGATAACTAGTGTGCTTAATGCATCACCTTCAATGTCTTCTGCAATAATAACAAATTTTCTGCCAGTTTTAATTATTTGTTCTAATATTGGCAATATTTCTTGTATTGAGCTTATCTTTTTATCAGTTATTAAAATCAGTGGATCTTCAAACTCGGCTTCCATTTTTTCAGAGTTAGTTACCATGTAAGCACTTACATATCCTCTATCAAACTGCATACCTTCAACAACTGTGAGCTCTGTTTTCATTGATTTGCTTTCATCAACAGTAATAACACCATCTTTGCCAACCTTTTCAATAGCATCGGAAATGAATTCGCCAACTGTCTCATCACCTGCTGAAATAGATGCTACAGATGCAATAGATGCCTTATCTGTTATTGGCATACTTATAGCAACAAGTTCATTGCATGCAACTTCGGTAGCCTTTAAGATACCTCTTCTAAGTTCCATTGGATTTGCGCCTGCTGCCACATTCTTTAAACCTTCACTTACGATTGCTTGAGCTAAAACAGCGGCGGTTGTCGTGCCGTCACCAGCAACATCATTGGTTTTAACGCTTACCTCTTTAATAAGCTGTGCGCCCATATTTTCGAAAGGATCTTTAATTTCTATTTCTTTTGCAATTGTTACACCATCGTTTGTAATAAGTGGTGAACCGTATTTTTTCTCTAGTACTACGTTCCGACCTTTTGGTCCTAATGTTAATTTTAATGTATCTGCTAGTATATCTACTCCAGTCTCTAACGCCTTGCGGGCTTCCTCACCATATTTGAATTGTTTTGCCATATTAATTACCTCCAATTAATTTATTAGTCTTCTACAACAGCGAGAATATCGCTCTGTCTTATAATAACATATTCGTTACCATCAATCTTAAATTCAGAACCAGCATATTTGCTATAAAGCACGGTATCGCCAGTTTTAACTTCAATCTTGACTTCCTTACCATCTACAATTCCGCCAGCGCCAACTGCTATAATTTTAGCCATTTGTGACTTCTCTTGTGCTTTACTAGGCAACAAGATTCCACTTGCTGTAGCCTCCTGAGATTCAAGATGCTGGATAACGATTTTGTCAAACAACGGTTTTAATTTCATAATTTGCCTCCATAATTATTTAATGTTTTAGCACTCATGAGCTATGATTGCTAACAAAATGAATTATAACATAAACAGTTTTTGTATGCAAGCACTTAAAAACAAATTTTTAAAAATATATTTTGTGTAGTGTTACAGTTCACACCCCATATGGGAAAACATAGTTATTGTCCGTCCGCTGCATGATATTTTGGAAAATGCCTGTGCTGTATCGGATAAGCTCACAAAATAATTGTTTCAAATGTCAGA
>JAITQU010000062.1 GCA_031288735.1 Christensenellaceae bacterium | reverse complement strand
CATATTCGGATATATGACACGATTCATGGGAGGAATAAGTTCTCGCTCACACGGAATTGAAAGGGTAAAAAGAGATATTACGATGATGAATTTGGCGTACAATTTGAAGCGTTGTTCGTGCTTAGTAGAATAACTCTGCCAAAATCGGAGGAAATGCCCTTAATAATGTAAAAATATGTGGAAAAAGAGCTTAAAAAGGAGGCAAATTGCGATTTTTATGTCAATTTTAGGAATAAATATTTTAAACTGGAAAATTTAAAAAGCGTTTTTTTAAATTGTCATGAAAAAACAGCGTTTTTAGAGGTTGCCAAAATTTCTATTACGTTCCCATATTTGACAGTTATAAAAATGTTGACCTTTTTAAAGCATGTAAGATTTTACGATTTTCTGTGGTAATTTTGCCATTTGAATATTATTTTGCTTTTAGTCTACTTTCTCTCTTTTCCCTGCAATTCAAATTTGTAATTTTTTCTAAATACTTTTTTTAGTTTCGTTTCATTTTTAATATTTATTAATTCTTTATAAGTTATAATTTCACAGTCGGTTCGAAATCCAAATTGCTCATGCAGCTTCTCCGTCAATTCAGTTGTATCATATGATGGTACATATCCCTCATATTTAAGGCAACTGATACAATCAAAACTGAACATCGACTTCAGACTGCTCCTCCTCCTCCTCGATTTACACAAATTAATATACACTCCCTAAATCTGACTTCGATATTGAATATTTTTGCTCACTATGCTATAATTTTTATATGGAAAAGATAATCAATTTCAGAGATTTAGGTGGCATAGCACTTGAAAATGGGCGTTTTGTGAAGACTGGTTTCTTTTTTCGTTCTTCATCTTTAGATAAGGCAACGAAATCTGACATCTGTGAACTAAAATCCTATAACTTTAAACTTATATTTGACTTTCGCGATAAGTTCGAAAAAGGGACAGACAAGGTTTATAAAAAAGTTGGCGTTACATATATAAATCGCCCCTTTATGATAGAAAGTGCGCGCATTATCAAATTAAATAAAAAACGCACACCTTCTTCATTGGTTCAATTTGTTGATGAAGACATGTGCATTGCTTATCGAAATATACCATTTGGTAATGCTAGCTATCAAGATCTTTTTAGCAAAATTAAAGCTGGCACTGTTCCTGTTCTTTTTCATTGTACAGTAGGAAAAGATCGTACTGGTGTTGCTAGTGCTATTCTCTTAAAAATGCTTGGGGCAAGCAGACAAGCAATAATAGATGACTATATGAAAACCAAAAGGGTGGAACCTAATTTGCTAGCGGCCACCCGCAGACGTTTTTGGATGCTTTTCTTTATGCGGGATTATATAATGAAACGTATGATGCCGATTTTTTTGACCAAAGAACTATTTATTGAAGCCACCCTTGATGCCATTGAAAACAAATATTCAAGCTACGAAGAATATTTTTATAATGAATTTGGGTATACTCACGATGATATTGCCACGCTTCGTGAAAAATATACTGAAAGCAATCAAGCCTCTCCTCTTTCTACAAATAATATTACGGAGGATTTACAACTGTGAATCGCGGTGAGTTTTTATTTGAAATCATTGATGTATTAGGGCATTTTCCACAGAATTATATAAAGGTAAAGGACATTATAATCGAAAAAAATATGGCCTATTCTTTGGATTTTTATGACCGCAAGATGGATCTTCTCTACAGAAAGACAACTGAGCAGTTGCCAATTTTAATAAACATTCATGGTGGCGGATTTGTTAAGGGCGATAAAAAACATCGTTGGTCTCTATGCTCTCAATTCGCAGATAAGAATTGGTTTGTAATAAACGCTAATCATAGGCTTGCTCCTAAATATCCTTTTCCCGCAATGTTTGAGGACATGTTTGCGTTACTTGCAATCTTGCCCGAGTTAGCATTGAAATACAATTTAGACACAAGTAAGATTGTTTTAACTGGTGACTCTGCTGGTGCATATATTGCTGCCTATACTGTCGCACTTATGACAAATGATTCTCTACGTTTAGCACTATCCCTTCCAAAGATTGAACTAAAGCCCGCTGGGCTTATTGGATTCTGTGGCCCATATGATATAGTTAAAGCTCTTTCTGCACCACTTGCTTTCGGACTTGTTGAATGCCTTGCCGAATCTTTCTCGGGTGTTAAATTGAGCAAAGGCTGCCCTGAACTTGCAACATATCCGTATGCCCCTTATCTTTCTCCAGTTGATTTTGTAACCGAAAATTGGTGTCCTTCATTGCTTGTATACGCCGAAAAAGATATTTTTTGTGCTGGATTAGAGGCAGGACTATTCAATGCTATAAAAGACGTGGGTGTTTATGTAGACGAGATTCATTCATCTACTAGTTTAGCCAACCACTGTTATCATCTATTCAACTGGTTAAAAATTACCAAAAACACTTTGGAGAAATGTTTTGAATTTCTCGATACTATAAAATCTGGGCACTGTTGCGTAACTGAAAAATAATTGCTGCCAATTGATGTATTCCATCTATAGTTTTTATTCCATCTGGCTGTTCTAACTGGCCTATTAACAACACAGCTTCTCTCATTAACTCATCTTTTTTTGTTAGCTTTTTTTTCATTTTGGTGTCCTCCTAATTTATGTTTTTATTATACCTCCTCCTCCCCGATTTACACAAATTAATATACACTCCCATCAAGTGGGTAGCCATTACTCCAAATTCTTCTGATTTCCCTCTAAATTGGCAAAGTATTGTCGCTATTAATGAAATTTACGCTAGTTATATCGCTTTACTATCATTTTTACGGCTAG
>JAITQU010000016.1 GCA_031288735.1 Christensenellaceae bacterium | reverse complement strand
ATTGATAAATTCGATTCCTATTATAAATTTTTCATTATTTTGTGAATATTAGCCATTATTTTATGTCAAATCAATGTGGAACGCAAATCTTTGCGTTTTTGACAACTGTTAAACTCGGGAGGGGAAATTATGTGCTTTGACGCTCTGAAAATTTTTAAATTTGCGACAATTCATTTTACATTCTACATCCTACTTAAAATATCACAAAAAAAAAATTAATTGTTGACAAATTGGAAGGCAACTGATACAATCGAAATTGAAAAACATCGAATCAGGTCTCCACTCCTCCTCCCCGATTTGCACAGATTAATACTCACTCAATGATTAATTTATTAATTTCTTTGTGAATAAGGAATGCGCAATGAATAAAAAAATAATATTTCAGCTTATTAATAACACTCAATTTGTAAATCGTCTTCCTTAATACAGATTTACAAAAACTTCTATCAAACTAATCCATTCATATCAAAAATAAATCAAGTTTTACGGTTAAACTATTAATTTAATGCCTTCAAAACATAGACTTTATGTTTAATCTTTTAAAATTGAATTCACACAAAAGGAGCAATTTAGATGAAGATTTGTGAATACTGTGGATCTAAATACAGTGATCAAAATATAGAAAAATGCGATAATTGCGGAAGTCAAGCTTTTAAAAATGAGCCTATACATAGTGACAATTCGCTACACGAACAAACCAATACAGTTAATGCATTCTTTCAATGCACTAAATCTACTACCGTTTCTTCTAATAAAGATAATAACAAAAAATGGTATAAGAAGCATTACTCAGAAATGAATACAGAAGAAAAAAAGAAGTTGCACTTTTTAATTGTCTTAGTCTGTTCTATTCCTTTTATTATTATTACAATGAGTGCAATTTTCGCAAGTTGGACTTCTTCAGAAAAGAATGGCGACACATCCACTGATTCCCCTTATACTCAGACATATGTATTAACACTAAATAAAACTTCTTTAGTTCTTCGTGAATGGGACAAATCCCAACTTATTGGAAAAATTAACGACGAAAGTATTAAAAATATTTCTTGGTCTAGCGATAATATTAAAATTGCTACTGTAGACTCCTCTGGACTTGTCTCCGCAGTTAGCGCTGGCGCAACCACTATTAGAGCAACTTGCACACTAAGACAATTAGGTAATATATATTCAAATTGCAGTGTAATTGTGACAACTGAAGATCGCGACAATTTAATCTTAAATTTGGAAGCAGAACGAGATTCTAACTACATTAATATCCCAGATGGAAATAAAGTTATAGCCGATCAATGGTCATTTAGTCCACCTAGTTTAAATAGCTCATTTACTTATATTCCACAAACCGCAAACTCGGTAAGCTCAACTTCTGAAAAATTCCTTTTCAAATCTAATATTGCACTAAGATGGAAAATTGAAAATGAATTTGGTACCGTACTTCCTTCAACATTTTATTTACAAACTGTGATAGAAGCTGAATTAAAAATAGGAATTCCTCATACAATCTATGTAACTTCAGCTACTGACACATACTACACAGTTTATGCATACGCTCCAAATGGGATTTTCGACATAACTGGTTATACAAGAGTTAACGATAAGATTCGTTACAATAATCAGGTTACCAGATATAAATATATGGCTAGCAAGGATGGAGAGCATTCTATAAACTTTCCTGATGATACTATATATAAAATAAAAGCTGATGCTGGATCATCCGTAACAATTACTGGGGCTGGTCAAAAAAGAGTGGAGTTTATCAAAGATGTAGTTTACACGATTACAATATATATCGAAGATTTTATTGGTAATTTTTCTTTTAGTATAGGACTTCCATACCCAAACATATCTGGGAAAAAAGTTATACGTGATAGAGCTGTTATTGCTAATCCATTAAAAGCATACTTTGTGTACCAACCAGCTGTATCAGGATACTACTATATTCTTACTTCATTTCACCCATATTGGACTATAAGACATGATGATTCTGGTTCGATTAGTTCTGATTCTTATACATATATTAAAAGATATGATGCTAATTCGGACGATCTAATGGAAATAAAGGTCTATTTAACAGCTGGAACTCTATATACGCTAAGTTATAATCCAGCGATAAAAAGTGAGATGCTTATAGTGATAGTTGGCCCTGATAACATCTCTTAGTAGAAAATCATCAAGCGAGAGCATTTTCACCCTTTACAAAGCTGTATTTTCTTTGTCTAGCTTAATTAGCGTGTGGCTCGAGTGAAAGACTATCAGAGATTTGACCTTGAATGTCAATCTATCCTTACGAATATACCGCTATGCCAGCCGTATTAATAGCAACGCGACGAATAAACTAGAAAAGATCGCATATTTTTTAACAAAGCCCATTCGAATGATTGGACATTATACACCGACAGCTTTTGCGACATTTCGATGTCTGTCGTAAACTTTAACACGGCTGCCAGTATATACACTTTTAGCTCTAAGAAGAAGCGTGGCATAAGAAGCTAGAGAAATTGTATCCAGTATATCATGCACACAAAGTCGGATTCTTTCCACTATCATTTAGGAAATAGCAAGAGTTCGTGCACTAACATGCATTTTGGGAAACTCCAATGGTCATTCGAGGCTGATATGAGCAAATATTTTTTGAGTTCAAACCGTCCATTATACAAAGTCGATTTTAAATACAAATCATGTTTGAAAATCATAAAAGCCTTTTCATTGAAGATGAAGGTATAGCGTTTGATTTGGATTTGTTGGATTCAAAAATTAGCGTTAGTAAACATATTCCAAAAAAAATATGTCTATGCAATACGGTAGAGTGGAATTGGGATTTTTGAAAACAAATAAATATTTCAAAACAGTATTATTGTTGTGCTCAAAACCAAGTGCTTTGTTAAAGGTTTCATCCAAAAGATATTAAGCAAATCGTTTGAGGTTTTTTTTGATAAGACTAGCACTTGGGAGCGATACGAAGCTTGAAAAAATTGATAATACATTGATATTTTAGAATTCTTGCAAATGTAGTCGTCATTTGAGTTTAAGCCGTTAATGATCTATCAATTTGTTGATAACAGAGCATATTGAGTGGTTGAAGCCCATATTAGACAGCAGTATCTTTGTTTAAGCTAAGATGCATCGTTTTGATTTTGACAACAATGCGACTTACTTTGGAGGGGTGCTAACAAAGAAACAAAAAAATTTTGCTTATTAAAGTTAGCGATTAATTTATTTTTGAATAAAAAATACGTAATGAATAAAAATGAAAATTTACAATTTCAGCTTATTTATAAACTTCTAAAAATTAAAACCATGTAAAATGCCTTTTAAAAAGACTATCTAATGATTTACTAAAATAAAAAAATTATTATCTTTATGTTTTCACAGAGCTATTCAACGATTTTTAATAAATCGACTTTTTGATTTTTAAAAAAACAACCAATAAATAGTATATAATATAGGTGTAGAAATTAAAAATTTGATTTTATTAATTAAATTAATTTTTTCAAATTTAAAGTAGTTTGTAAGGAGTGTTAATTATGGAGTACAATTATTCGACTAGCGGTGTATGCTCAACTAAAATAAGTTTTAAAATTGAAGGAAACACTGTAAGTGATGTAAACTTTGTAGGTGGTTGTAATGGAAATTTAAAGGCTGTTTCAAGTTTAACAGATGGCCTAACCGTAGAGCAGATTGAAAGTAAGTGTGGTGGCATAACTTGTGGGTATCGAAAAACTTCGTGTCCTGACCAACTAGCAAAAGCTGTCAGGCAAGCTTATGATAAACAATAGTCAGACTAATTAAATGTAATGATAATGCATTAGCGCTTAAAGTTAAAAAATTTATTATTATGTTTTCTATTAAGTCTAGACTTTTTTATCTAATTTCGTCTGTTTAGCTGAAAATAATATTAGTAGATGTTATCAATTACTTTATGTAATTTTTAATCATTTCGATGCTCTAAATTGACTTTATCTTGTTTCGATTTTTAAGACTTATAAAGTGTTCATTTTTTAAATAAGATATTGTTTTATTTTCTGCGTATTTTTTTAATTGATTTAATCTTTTTATTATGTTAATTTTTATATTTGATTGGTTTAATGCTCTTTTATTTTAGTGAGTTTTTTTTGTTTTATGTGGTTTTAAATTGTCACATTGTTAAATATATTTAAATTTAAAAATTTTTAATATATTTATTTAGCTATACTACTTAACATCCAATCGACATAGATACCGTAGCCACAACTAGGATCATTTATAAATACATGAGTTATAGCACCTACTAAATGCCCAGACTGTACTATTGGTGATCCACTCATTCCTTGTAAAATTCCGCCAGTTAGTTCTAAAAGTTTTTTGTCTGTTATTCTAACTACCATGCTTTTATCTTGTGGGCTTGTTTGTGGTGATAACTTAACTATTTCTATCTCATATTTTTGTGGCATATCTCCATTTATCGTTGTGTAAATATGTGCCTTTCCTGGCTTTATGCTATTTCGATTTCCGATAGAAATCATTGGCCTCCCATCATAGAGTATATCTTCGGCTTTTCCAAAAATCCCAGAAAACGTGTTCTTGTCAATGACGCCTACGGCTAAGTCGGTCTTTTTAAAGGTTCCTCTCAGTTCGCCAGTTTTTCCAAGCTTGCCTTTGTTGTAACCTATAATGTTTGCTAGATAAATATTCCCATTGTTATAAATATCTTGATTTGATGACTCCAAATCAAATATTTGATGACCTAGGCAGGCAAATCTCTTAGTGCTTGGATAAACAAAAGTGAGTGTTCCAATACCAGCAAGTTCGTTTTTTACGTTTAATCCTAATTTCACAGTATTTGTTGCTTTATCCATTATAGGTGATACTTTAAAGCTCATGGGTGCATTACGTCTATATACATAGATCTCTAATACATCCCCTTCTTTTGTTTTTTCTACAATTTTAGAAATATCTTCAGATGAGCTTATTAAATTATTGTTTATTTTGTAAACAAGGTCTCCACATGCAAGTCCGGCGATTTTCCCTGGATTGACCACGCTATTTTTCGATATTATATCTCTTAACTCAATAATAGTTACTCCCTCACTTTTTGCCACTACACCTATCGGTGTGCCACCTAGATAAACCGATTGAATTTCAGCAAAACTTTGTTTATTACAAGTAAAGCAAAAATTAATAACAAAAATAAATAATGCTACTATTGATATAATAATAAACTTGTGTTTAATTTTAAGTTGCATGTTAAAAACCATCTCACTCTATATTTTGAGCAAAATGGCCTTTTTTATGACAAAACTATAAATTGCTTTGAAGCTAGTAAATTTTAAAAATGTTAAATTTAAATTGCTAATTTAAACTTTCATTTTAATATTATTTTTGACATCTTGTAGTCATCAGCCCATTTTTTTAGCTCCTTTGCATTTGCTAAGCCATTGACACTATTAATATCAGATCCAGATAAACGCATTATTTCCTTTAGTGACGCATCTAATTCTAATGGTTCTATGTAAGTAAATGTCTTGCCGTCCTTTTCCTCCTTAGATATTAAATAATGCTTATCTGACATTGAAGCAAGCTGCGGCAGATGCGTAACTGCAATTACCTGCCTCTCGATTGCAATATTATACAGCTTACAAGCAACAACTTTAGCAATTCTGCCACTAATTCCGCTATCGATTTCATCAAATACTAGCGTTTCAATTCCGTCACTTGTCGCAGTGATATTCTTGAATGCAAGCATAAATCTGTTTAACTCACCACCACTGGCAATCTTTGTTAGTGATTTTAGTGGCTCACCTTTATTTGGACTTATCAAGAATCGAACAAAATCGGCACCGCTCGAAGTTGCCTTTTCAAGTATTTCATTATCTGTATCTGGAAATATTATTTCGACCTTGAAAATAGTACTTGTCATACCTAAATCACATAGATTAGAAAGTATTCCTTTCTCAAAACGCATTGCGGTTTCTTTGCGTTCTGCGTTTAGTTTCTTTGATAATTTAATAACCTTGCTTGATTCGTTTTCAATGTCGACTGCTAGCTCTGCTATACGATCTTCTGCTGAGTTTAATTTATCGAATTCGGATTTGCTTTTTTCTAAAAAATCAAATATAGCTTCTCGACTCGACCCAAAACGCTTTTTAATTCGCCTGATTTCATCAATTCTTTTTTCTATCCGATCTAAATTTACATCATCGCCAGAATTGCTTAATTCAGAATTGACAGTCTCTAAAATATCTTTGAGCTCTATTTTCGTGCTTTCAAGACGCTCAACAAGCTCAGAGTATGATTCGTTATATTTAGAAATAGAATTTAATTCTTTAATTGCGGAATGCAGAGCTGTTATTGCACTTATTTCATCGTAGCCACCTATTAAATTGGATGCCGAATTTAGTGCTGATAGGATTTTTTGCATATTATTAATACGGTTTCGTTCTTGTACTAGTTGCTCCTCCTCACCGTCTTTAATATTAGCTTTGGTGATCTCATCAATCTGAAATTGCAAGAGATCCATTCTGCGAATTCGCTCATCCTCTGGTGGGAATGATGAAAGCTCTGTTAATATCTTTTTATATAACATAATATGCTGATGTAATTCGTCTCTAATTAGGAATGCATTCTTTGAGTAGTTATCAAGCATCTTAATATGATTACTTTCACTAAGTAAGGATTGATGCTCATGCTGTGAATGAATATCAACTAGTGCAGTTACTACTCGTCTCAGTACAGAAAGTGTAACTATGGTATCGTTAATTCTACACTCGTTTTTTCCGTTTTCTGACATTGTGCGTCGTACTATTGTGTAGTCATCAATTTCTATTCCAGCTTCAGATAAAATCAAATTGAGATCAGAACCGTTTTCTGATGAAAACACTGCTGATACACTAGCTTGACTTTCTCCATGTCGTATTAAGCTTTTATCTGCACGATCGCCTAAGACAAAGTTCAAACTGTCTATTATTATAGATTTACCAGCACCAGTTTCACCTGAGAGTATGTTTAACCCCGATCCAAGGTCAATTTTCAAATCATTAATTAGAGCGATGTTTTTAACATGTAATGAAACAATCATCTAAATATCACCTTTACCCTTACTAGTCTTTTGGTAATGATAAGCTTATGTAAATTTAAAGAGCCTTCTAGAGTAATTATTAATCTTTTAACATTTTAGCTTAAATTTTAATTGAATTTGATTAAATTTTAATTATTTTACTTAGCTATTTATAAAAGCCAAAAAGAGTTTAACAATTTTTAATATCTTTCTATAACTGATTTACTATAAGTTTGATAGTTTATAAATATTAATTTAAAAATATTTTTAATTAAAATTTAATACAATTTAATATTTTTCTATTTGAGAAGCTTCCTTAAATTTATTTAAGTCATTAATTACATAATTTAGTCTTGTTTTGTCTTTAATAACTACTAGCACTACATCATCGCCAGCTACACATCCTAAACAATCAGCTAGTTTCATTTTATCAATAACTAATCCTACTGAGCTAGCCGCACCACTTATTGTTTTTATAACTATTATATTTTTTATTCCTTCAATTTTAATTATTGAATGGCTAAATATAGCTTTTATTATTGTTTCGTTTTTATAAAATTCATTTTCAGACATTTATTCTATCACCTGCCAGTCTTCAAGCTGTTTAACAACGCTCTCTAGTTTAGTTTCGTCTCTTAGTATAACAAGTACTGTATCATCCCCAGCTATAGTGCCCATTACATCAGAAATATTTAAACCATCTACTGCCATGCCAACAGCACTTGCGCCACCACTTATTGTTTTAATTACGAGTAAATTTTCTGAGCCATCAATGCTTATCACAGAGTTACTAAAAAGTGTCCTTATCTGATTTTGTTTTTTGTCAGGTGTAACAATGAAATATTGCCGTTCATTCTTCTTCGATGAAAATTTAATCAAATTTAGTTTTTTGACATATCTAGATAGCGTAGCCTGCGCTACGTCAAAGCCTAATGCATTAAGCTCTTCTGAAAGATCATTTTGAGTGTATATTTTTTTATTTTTAACAATATCTAAAATTGTATCAACTATTGTTTTGTATGCCATCTTTGCCTCTTACTAGTCATCATTGTAGGGAGAAAGTGTAGACATCTTTTCTCTTAACTTATCATAGTAATTATATTTTTTTAAACGAATGAAACTTACATGTAGTCCCGAATCCGATATGAATATTTCTTTACCTACAGGAATAAAAATTGCAGTATCACCATCTAGGTTTACGTGTGCATCTGAACTATCAGATAGGATTTTTACAGATATATTGTTATTATTACTAACAATGACTGGTCTTGCGTGCAAAGTATGCGGGCAAATTGGAGTGATGACAAATGCGTTTACGTCAGGAGCTATGATAGGTCCACCAGCAGAAAGGGAGTATGCTGTTGACCCAGTTGGCGTTGCGACTATTAAACCATCAGAGTTATATCTATCTAATATTGCACCATTAACCCTAACTTCAGTCTTTAGAAGTTTAGACTTTATGCCTCTTTCGACCACAACCTCATTGAGTGCAAAACCTAGTAGTCTACCATCGAACTCGGCTTTTAAAATACTTCGGTTTTCCTTATAGAAATTGCCATCCAATATATCTTGGCTTTTAAGAAGTAAATTTTCTTGTTCAGTTTCAGCTAGGAATCCCATTTTACCTAGGTTTACAGCAAAAACGTCAGTGTTGTATTTTGCGCACTCTTTTGCAATTCTTAAAATTGTACCGTCACCACCAAAGATGATCATTAGGTCTACTGTTTTTGCTAAAGTTTCATTGTTTTTAATGCAAGGCAAGTTTAGTCCTACTTCCTTAAGCTCAGAACACACATATATTTTTAACTGCTTAGGTGAAAGTAGATCAACCAAAGCCTTTGTAGCCCTTGCTTCAAAATCTTTCTCTAAATTTGTAAATATTCCAATTTTCATAATATTAATTAAAACTTTTTAAATTTTTGGTTTATTTATATTATACAACAATTTTGAATATTTTAATTAAATAATATCAAATTATTGAATAATTTATGATTTTATAAATTTATAGTATTCTAATTTAGAGATATTTTGTTGCAATTAATAATTATATTGTAGTTTTTAATAATCTTCCCTGTGAAAAATAAGTTAAGTTGTCTTTTATAAGTCAAAAGCTAATTAAATGCTCTTTAAATGAAATTAATCTAAAATGATTTGATTTTAAACAGAAAACATTAAACATTAAAAATACATAATTTCTCAAAAATTTAGGTTTTGAATTTAATAATTAAAAAAAATTTAGGTTTTATTTTATTTTTATCATATCGATAAATAAGTGCCATAAAAGGGCAAGTAAGAGTTTAATTAAATTTATTGAGCGGTCTTTTGTTAAATCTTAAAGTTTTAAAAATCGAAAAATTACCTAAAATTGTTAGCGCCTATACTTTTTTATATTAAGTTTGATATCATAAGGCAAATTTAGTCCTACTTCCTTAAGCTCAGAACACAAATATATTTTCAACTGCTTAGGTGAAAGTAGATCAATGTCTTTGTAGCACTTGCTCAAAATTTTTCTTAAAATTTGCAAATATCCCAATTTTCATAATATAAAATAAAAACTATCTAAATTATTGGTTTATTTATATTATACAACAATTTTGAATATTTTAATTAAAAACATCAAATTGTTGAACAATTTATGATTTTTTAATTTATAGTATTCTAATTTATTGTTATTTTATTGCAATTAGTAGCAATATTTTAGTTTTTAATAATCTTCCCTATGAAAATCATGTTGGTGTCTTTTATAAGATCAAACGTTAATTAAATGCTCTTTATAGGTTTCTTTGTCTTTATATCATATCGATAAGTCATAAGTAAGATTTAATTAAATTTATTGAGCGCATTTTACTATTAAGTTTAAAAATTTAGAAAATTTAAAAATCTTGTTTGCCTATGTTTTTTTATATTAAATTCGATATCATAAAGATTATAAAAGACCTTTATGTTGAGTTAAAAATTGTTTAATTGAGCGATAATTGGATATACATTAACTATGGGGAAATTTGGGGATAAATTAGTATTTTCTATTGTTATCATATTTATAGTGTTTGTCTGGAGTTATTATTTCACATCAAATTATTTGATATCTGTTTTGATTTCGATATTGTCTTTTATTATTATAAGAATATTTCTTGTATTTATAAAAAGTCGCAGAAAATCTTTAAAAAACATGAATACCATCGAGATGTGTAAAACATTTGCATTTTTAGGTATAAACGAAAGCACTAAAATCTTTAGTGCTCTAATCCCTAGTGAAAACTTAATGTCAATAGACCCACCTTATATTGTAGCTATGGTTTCAAATATTAATACCTTAATTCATATAAACTTTAAATTCTCTAAGACTAATGAGGATGATATTGCAAAGGCGTATAGAAAAGCAAAAAAGGAAAAAGTTGATAGAGTTATTGTTTTATCATCTATGACTGATCGAAACATTTTAGTATTTTCAAAAAGTCTAGATATCAAATTTGAATTCCCAAATAGTAGACAAGTAAGAAAATTCTTAATTAATGCAAATGCACTGCCTAATTCAATATTTTCTTATGGATCTATACAAAAAATCAAAAATCAATTTAGTTTTAAAGATATTTTGAACTCAGTGTTTTCAAGGCATAGAATAAAATATTATTTCTTTTCTGGCACAATGCTTTTAGTTATGTCATTTTTTGCGCCAATAAAATTATACTATATTATAATGGGTTCGTTTCTCTTAGTACTAGCTGCAATATCTAGCATGTCTTTGTTTTTTAGTAGATATTGATTATCCTTCATAAATAAACTCAACATCAAGAATTTTTATGGTATCTCCTTGTTTCAACCCAATATCTTTTAATTTTTCAATTACACCATTATCTCGCAAGGAACGCTGAAACCACCTAAAGCTCTCATCATCACTAAGCACTACCTTTCTTGAATATTCATCCATCATTCCGCCCGATATTCTGAATGAATCTTCTGTTTCTCTTTCTACTGTTACGTCAGTCTTGTCAATTTCTTTATATGTGAATGGCTTGAATTCGAATTGCTTAACAGGAGGTAAATTTTTGAGTTTAGATGCTATTATTCTTTTTAATGCAGTAATGCCCTCTGTAGTTGCTGCACTTATTGGCACTACAATATCATCAAAGGCTTCAGCATATACATGAAGTATTGACTGGTCTGACAATAGATCAATTTTATTAGCAACAATTATTTCTGGTAAGTTTGCAAGGCTTTCGCTGTAGCGCATTAATTCTCTTCTTATTGTTAAATAGTTTTCGATTGGGTTTTGTAGATCAGGATTTCCGACATCTAGTAAATGTACAATTAATTTAACTCTTTCAATATGTCTAAGGAAGTCATGTCCTAAGCCATTACCATCGGCTGCACCTTCAATAAGGCCTGGAATGTCTGCAACAACATAACTATAATCGTCAATTGAGACAACTCCAAGATTAGGTGTTAGTGTAGTAAATGGATAATCTGCAATTTTAGGGTGCGCTGCGCTTATAACAGATAGTAGTGTTGACTTTCCAGCGTTTGGAAATCCAACAAGGCCTACGTCAGCTATGGTTTTTAATTCTAATATTAATTTTCGCTCTTTAGTTACAACTCCTAGTTCAGAAAATCCTGGTGCTTTTCTTATTGCAGTTGCAAACTGCGAATTTCCTTTACCGCCTTTTCCCCCTAATAGCACATTAACAGGAATATCAGGATGAAAAATATCAGCAAGTATTCCACCGCTTGCAAAATCCTTTACAATAGTCCCGCAAGGTACTCTTATTTTAAGGTCACTACCAGATTTGCCTGTCATTTTTTTCTTTTCGCCGTTTCCACCATTTTCAGCACAAAACTTAGGAGCAAAGCGAAATTGAGAAAGTGTGTTGATAGATTTATCACCTATAAATATTATAGATCCACCATTCCCTCCGTTTCCACCATCTGGACCACCGTTTTGGACATATTTCTCCCTATGAAAACTGACAATACCGTTCCCGCCATTTCCTGGTTTTACATATATAGTCGCTGTATCTAAAAACATTTTTTCTCCTGCTCAGTTATTACTTGAATTCATTTAAACAATATTTATTGAGCTCACATTCACCACAATTAGGCTTTCGCGAATGACATACATACCTACCATGAAATATTAAGAAATGATGAAGACTATTCCACTTGTCTTTGGAAAAAAGTGCCATAAGATCAGACTCTACTTTCTCAGGTGTTTTGCCGTTAGATAAGCCTAGTCGTCTTGAAACTCTAAACACGTGCGTGTCTACTGGCATTGCGGGAATATCAAAAGCGACACTTAATAATACTGACGCTGTCTTTCTCCCAACTCCTTTGAGAGTCAAGAGCTCTTCTAGTGTTTTTGGAATAACTCCATTGAAATTTTCAACTAATGATTTTGACATCTCAATGAGACTTTTTGCTTTATTGTTATAAAAACCACAACTGAAAATATATGGTTTAAGTTCATCTATGGAAAGCGACATAAAGTCGGTTGGTTTATTGTAATGTTTAAATAAATTTTCTGTGCATAAGTTAACACGTTTATCGCTACATTGTGCACTTAATATAATTGCAACAAGGAGTTCAAATGGAGAGCTATATATTAATTCACAAAAAGCATCTGGATGGCTTTTTGAAAGTATATTAAATATATCACTGATTTTTTCTTCTAGCATATTGTTATTATGTCAAAATTCTGTTTTTTTTGCAAGTAAATATACTGTGCTTGAAGTCTCAGCTTTTTAATATACCGTTAAAGCTATTGAACTTATTCTTGTTTAAGATACTCAGGATATTATTTTCATCTAAATTCGAAAATCTTACACTGAGTCCGCAACTAAGACCAAATTGCCTAGGTGTTTCAACAATTTCACATTTAATACCTTTATCTCTTAATATTTTATATAATTTTAGAGCATCACTTCTGGACCTGAATGCTACTAATCTGTTCATGATTTATTCCTTTACAATTTTTGCGTTCTAAAATTCGCTTACTACATATACATTATTATTATGAAACTTAGAAATATGTGTAAAGATATATATTTAGACAATGCTGCAACTACTAGATTCAAACCTAGAAAAGCTACAAATGCCGTAATTAAAACGTTTAAAAGCTCTGCAAATCCTGGACGTAGTAGCCACAGCAGTGCAATTTCCTTAGCTTTAATAATAGAGGAAACGCGTGCACTTATTTCAAAGCATTTTGGATTTTCAAATGTGGTTTTTACAAAAAATTGCACCGAGGCATTAAACCTTGCTATTTTTGGCAGTAATTTAAATGGCGAAGTTATAACTAGTGTTTTTGAACACAACAGTATATTAAGACCATTAAAAAAATTAGAATCAGAAAAGAAAATTAAAATTCGATTTGTAAAGCCTGCCAGTAATGAAATAACAGTAGATGAAGTAATACAAATATTGAATTCAAAAACATCTGCTATAATATTGTCTGAAATGAGTAATGTCACTGGTGCAATCCATGAAATTGAAAAAATTGCAAAGCTTGCAAAAGAAAATAATGTAATAAGTATAATTGATACAGCACAATCATTAGGTCATTTATATACTTTGTATGAAAATGTAAACATCCTATGCGCTAGTGGTCACAAAGGCCTTCATGGACCACAAGGAACTGGTTTTTTAGCATTTAATGAATCTACTAGATTAAATCCTTTATTGTATGGTGGAACTGGAACTATGAGTATTAGTATAGAGCAACCAACCTCAATGATTGAAGGATTGGAAAGTGGAACTTTGAATACTTTAGGTATTGCTGGATTAAAAGAAGGAATTGAATGGACGATGTCACATATTGAGGCTGTTAGAAAGCATATTCATGAATTATCTTATATATTGATATCAAACTTGCGTAATATTTCGGGTATTACAATATATAGTGATAATTTAAGTGGTGTCATTAGTTTCAATATTGGTGAGCTTGCTTCAACATTTGTGTCAGATATATTAAGCAAAAAATATAATATATCAGTAAGAAGCGGGCTTCATTGCGCACCACTTGCGCATCGCCATCTAGGTACCTTAAAACAGGGAACGGTGAGAGCTAGCATCGGATGGAACAACTCAATTAATGATATTGAAAAATTAATATCAGCAATTAAGAGCATTAAGTATTCAAAGCAATCAAATGTTTAACTTTATAAATATTTTTTTATTAAGCAACACCAAAACTGAAAATGTCATTGGCAAATGTTAAACAAAATATTGAAGTCTAAATATGGATATTTAAAGGTTTAGCCTCTTAAATATTTGTTTACATGACCAGATACTGTGGTTTTAAGGATCAAATCAAAAAAAAATGCCAAGTAATCTAATCAGCTATAAAAGTCAAAATATATATGAAGTATTAAACATCCGTTTTTGAGATTGCATTATGAATTCATTCTCTTTATCTTAGAGATAAATTTCGATCAGTCATAGAGATGTGTCTCATAGCATTTAGCGGCAACTTATAAAATTTTAATTGGTTGTGGAATGTCGTTAAAACATTTGAGGATTAAATTTACTTCTGCAAATTTCTAGTCTCTCTCGAGTCACACCAGTACACTCAATAACAGCATCTATAGGATAATCCATATGTAGTGACGTACTCCCGCCGTCTAACGCCTACGGCGTTTGAGACGGGCTTCTCAGGAACTCCCCCCTTACGGCAGGATGTTTTACCCCGCTATCCCCCGTGCGACCCACGGTTCGATGTAATGCGCTATGAGGTGAGTAATCGAAGACATGCGCCGAATGTTGCGTCTTAGCTAATGTCTCTATGATGATGTGCACCTCAACTTTCGCATGTCCACGACCTGTCGTAATGTCAGTCTGTCGCAACATAGCCACTTACATGACACAGTTTAGGACGAAAACCCCTTATCAACCGTCAGAACTTTCCTTGTTTGTCAACTTGTATCCGAGGAAACCTAAACATTCCCCAGCCGTTGAGATACGCTTCTACAAAATTTAAGATTTCGCCATTCCCCGCATATTTAAGTCCTCAATGCATACCACATCGTAACGTTCTATCCGTCTACTCTGCTTTTGCAGGAAGTCTTTTCGCTATTCGAGATATGCTTGCAATAGCGCCACTTTTTCCACTGCTTTGCTCAATTCTTGCCGCTTTTCTGGGCGGGATAACTTGCGTGG
>JAITQU010000008.1 GCA_031288735.1 Christensenellaceae bacterium | reverse complement strand
TTCATCAAAAACACGAACCCCCTTTTGAAAATATCATAATATTTTCACATTTATTCTTAAAGTGCTGATAATAACATGTGGAGGAAAAAATGAGTGAAAACATTTACAAGTTTTTGATTAGCGAAGGGATTCCGTCTAGCATAGCTGGATTCAGATACGTGATGTCGGGTGTGAAAATTCTGCAAGGTGAAGCTTTCAGGACCTTTAATGGAAAAAAAAGGAATATTTGAAAGAGTTGGAATGTCTGAGGATAGCCCGAAGTCCTGGCAAACGATAGCGAGATTATGTAGACACGCTAAATCCAAGGCTAAGCGATACACAAACATGACATTGTCAGAATGGTTGTGTTGGCTTGCCGTGCAAACGATGATTAGAAATGAGGAGGAGCAAAAATGATATTTATAGGAGATGTGCATATTGCAGCTGACCGCATACGCTATTCAGTATTGAAAGTAAAATCGCGAAAAGAAAGTCCGTACTCAAAACGATTTAGCCCTAGGCTTGTACACCTGCTTGAAACAATAAAATGGATAGATGATTATGATCTAAAACATCCTAAGCAAAAAGTAATGCAACTAGGGGATATCGTTAGTAGAGCAGTCCTTGATGCAGAGGAATTGAGCATGATGGAAGAGATCGTGCCGATCACACAAAAGTGGGAAGCGATACGTGGCAATCATGGACTTTCAACGAATGGGCACGACAGTGATTGTGCAGTGCCATTCAAAAAAATGGTTAGGACACCAACCTGGGTAGTTCACACTGTGTCAGAGGATCTAAACAGAAAGATGAATATCGTATATTTACCATACGTGTTAGAAAAAGATAGGAAACCACTCGCAGAATATCTTGTTGGAATGAATAGATCCATTCCAACGCTAATTGTTAGTCATAACGATATTAAAGGCATGGACTACGGGTAGGTCAAGGAGAAAAATGGCTGGAGCATAGTAGAAGCGCATATTCAGTTGGGGTGTGAACAGTAACACCTATCGGTCAGTTGCATAGGTCAGTTGCATAATAAATTTTTAGTATTACATTTGACAATTACTAAATATATGTTTATAATCTATTTATTGACTTGCGGGTGTAGTTCAATGGTAGAACACCAGCCTTCCAAGCTGGTTGCGTGGGTCCGATTCCCATCACCCGCTCCAAACGGTGCAAAATCGAACACTTGTTCGTTTTGATTATTAAATTCACTTAGAATTTCTTCTATAGTGAATTTTTTGTTATCTCTGCCTTTGATATTAAAAAATACTATGGTTTTGTCGTTACAGGCTGTCTACACTATACGAATGTGCCGTAGCAATTTTTGGGCTGTCTTTAAGAAAATTAACCTACGAAATCCTTATTTCCACACAGAGGAGAGCATCGCTGAGATGACATAAGCGATCGTGTGTTTAGCAGGGACGTCATAGCGTTGTTTTAGGTTTACCGTTCTAACTTCAAGAAACGAACTGATAAGACTTATAAATTAAATCCTTCCTGACACCTCCATCTCTTTTTATCTTATAGTATAAAGAAATTTGATTGTACTGTGTTAGAATTTTTTAAATTTTGTTGCCTTTTATAGCATTTCAAAAATTGCTACCGTTTAGTTCATAATGAGCAGTTTATACTCCCATTGAAAAAGCAGCAAAGCTTACATAAGATCGAATTCCCTATCGTCACAGAGGTTCAGGAAACCGTTAACACTTTCAAGATTGGCAATAAATTTCAAAAATTTTAAAAAATTATCGACTGAAAGGTTTGAAAAATATGCTATAAAACGCAGGGACGCTGAAACGCTATCGATTATAAGTGAGAATATCAGTGGACCATATGCACCAGAGATTAATTACTCTAGATTGTAGATGGGTGAAATTTTTAGATATTCAATATTAATAGATATTTTGCTTAGAATTGCTCTCAAAAGGAGTGCTATTAAAGTTACATAATTCTTTTAATATTTAAGAACAAAATTCTAGATAGTCAGTGAAATATTTGAACACAAAACAGCATGTTTACTACAAATTTCCATGAAACTTCGACACAGTCTGTGCAATTTAATGCTACTAAATATAATTATCAGTCTGTCCACGTAAATCACATAATTCATATTTTGACATCTGACCATATAAAAAACGATAAGCTAGGGGGTGTACATGTTTCAAAGAAAGATAATGACCGACTTGGTGGAATGGAAAAAAAATGGCGCGAAAAAATGTTTGCTTGTTAAAGGGGCAAGGCAAATTGGAAAAACATTTATAATTCGTGAGTTTGCAAAACAAAATTACGAGTGCATTATTGAATTAAACTTTTTAACTGAACCAAAGCATAAAAAGTTTTTTAACGGTAGCTTAGATATGAACTCAATTATTGAAAACATTACTTCACAAATCCAAAATACAGTTTTCAAAAAAGGAAAAACACTTTTATACCTAGATGAAATACAGGAATGCGGACAAGCGAGAACAGCCTTAAAGTTCATTGCAGAGGCAAATAAGTGTGATTGTATTGCCTCTGGCTCCATGCTTGGTGTTGCATATAAACAGATTACTTCGATCCCAGTTGGTTATGAAGAGCAGCTTGAAATGTTTTCAATGGATTTCGAGGAGTTTATTTGGGCGAATGGTTATGGTGAGAATGCGACAAGTGTTATTAAAGCCTATTACGATAAAAAAGAAAAAGTGCCAAATGAAATACATGAGCATTGGTTAAGATTACTTAGAACTTATATGATAGTTGGTGGTATGCCAAGTGTTGTAACTGAATACGTGAATACGCATAACTTTGGTGAAGTTCATAAGGAGCAAGAAAGAATACTTGCAAGTTATTTAGATGATATTGGTAAATATGCACCAGCTTCTGAAAAACCAAAGGTTAGAGCATGTTATCAATCTATCCCAACACAATTGGCAAAAGAAAACAAAAAGTTTCAATTTGCGGTTGTTGAAAAAGGAGCAAATTCTCGTAAGTTTGAAACAAGCTTAGAATGGCTTAAGGATGCAGGATTGATTAAATTTTGCTACAATGTAACAACGCCAGTTTTCCCACTAATTGCTTATAATCAAACAGGTTATTTCAAGGTTTATGGCAGTGATATTGGTATTTTAACTGCAATGTATGGTTTTGAAATGAAAGGAGCTATCTTAGATAATACTATTAAAGGTGCAGTAAAAGGCGGGATATACGAAAGCCTTATTGCTGATATTCTACTAAAGAAGAGAAAACCGCTAAATTATTATAAGCCGAGTGAAAATCGCCATGAAATTGAGTTTTTGTTGACCGATAAGACCGAAGTTATTCCTTTGGAGGTTAAATCGAATAACGGCTCAACAACCTCACTAAATGAGTTCATTAAAGAATTTAAGACACCATACGCTCTAAAGTTTATTGCAGGAAACATTGGCGAGGCTGAAACAAAACTAACATTACCACTTTATTTGGCAATGTTTTTGTAAGGCTCAGAAAAGAAGAACCGCATAGCTTATGCAATTAACAGATGGGACACCATCCTTTTCTCAAGCTTGTCTAATGCATGCACAACCGATTTTTGTGTGCGATCTGTAGCTTGATTATTTCCTCCAAGCGAGAAGCTCTCTGTTAATAGCAATAAACAAGTTTTCCCTTTTCCGTACACTGTATCCATTTCCCAATGACCAAAAGTGGTTCGCTTCAAGATAACTTTTTCTCTATCTTCTATGCTTCGTCCTTTCTGTTGTTGCTAGCATGCCGTTTAACGACACTATATTGCCTCTTCTTTTTATTGCGTTTTATCCACAAATTAATACACACTCCCAATTTAAGGTTTTATGCGGAAATTAAAGTAAAATACTGCAGTTTTCGTCATCAGAGAAGCGGTTTCTTGATTAATCTGTATCGCTATAAAAATAGGTATGTCATTTAAACAGGAGATCGAATTCCGACCCGAGTTTAACAGTTGTCAAAAACGCAAAGATTTGCGTTCCACATTGATTTGACATAAAATAATGGCTAATATTCACAAAATAATGAAAAATTTATAATAGGAATCGAATTTATCAAT
>JAITQU010000262.1 GCA_031288735.1 Christensenellaceae bacterium | reverse complement strand
GGTAAAATGAGCTATAACTTGTTTAACCGCTGCTGTAACGTATTGTTTTACCGGCTCTTCATAATTTTTTATTATTTGGTCAAATAGTTTAGGGTTTTCTGTTTTGGCAGACGGCTTGGGAGTTTTGTGCTTTTCTATTTTTGGTTCTGGATTTGGGTTAGCGGCTTTGTCTTTATCTTTAGTAGATTTTTTGGTGTTTAACTTACCATCGTATTTGTCTAATGCGTCTTTCCATTCATTTTGGCGAGCTTCCTGAACTTGCTTGTGTATTTCGGCTTCTATAAGAACTTCTATATCGTTCTTCGATTGGTCAGTAGATAAATCTGATTTTGAAATTTCTTCAAACTTTTTAGCATCCCAACGAGGAGCAAACTCAAACCTATTTTTGATATCTTCAACGTACTCATCTTCAGCTGCCACATCGAGTTTGAGAGCTTTTCGCCAACTGCTTGGTTTTTCATTCATTTTGTCCAATACAGCAACGGTTAAATAAAAATCCAATTTTTGGTCAAAACCTGTTCCTTGCCTATTTTGACGTATTTTCTCGCTTGTGTTTCTTGCACTCATATAGGAATAGTCAGCAGATTCAACTTTGCTCTTTTGGGCGTGTTTTTTATCGCTCATGTTAAGACGATCAGCAAGACGGCTTATAACTTCTTTAACCACAGCTGAAATACACGTATTTATTTTATTTTTGTGTTCGTCAACTGACATCAGGTATTCAAAATATGGCAGTTTGTCTTTCAATTTGTTAACTGACATCAGGTATTCAAAATATGGCGGTTTGTCTTTCAATCCATTTTCCAAAATATTTATATAATCTTTCCACTTACCCTTGCTGCGCTCAATTAAAACTCGTTCCTCTATTGCCGCCAATATATCACCATCTATTCTATTTTTTTCAGACAAAGATGCCGAAGCAGCATTTTCTGCTCGTTCTATTTCAGTCGACGTGCACTCAAAGTCAAAATCAAAACAACTCACAATTTCTTTAACTCTGTCATTTTTATACATTTTGGTAAGACTTAACGCTTGGCGCCAGTTGCTATAAGGTATAGTCATTTTAAGCAGTACATTACGAACTAAATATGTTTTTACATCCTTGTTAACGATTTTGCTATCGGCATCTGCTTTTTTTGCAGTAATAGCAGTTTTTATATCATCTACAGATACAACTTTTTCCAGATTACCATTTTCAAGACTTTCAGTTATGTACTCTATGCAGTAGTCAACTGCAGCTAAAGTATATACTTCTACAGCATTTTTATGATTTTGTATTGTTTCATAAAAACCAAGCGGTTCGGACAACTTGTGCGACGGTTTAATTGGGTCATTTGGGGTTGGGTGTTCTGTTGGCTTGGAAGGTGGATTTGTAGATTTCTTGTCAAAATGCGGTTTACTTGGCATCTGCGGCGGAACGCCATACCTTGGAGCTTCATTAATATTGCCAGCAAAAAGCTCTTCTACAGCACTTTTGCGGATGTAGGTGAGAATGTAAGGTGTCCGATCATCATCATCATTATCAGGAAGCACAGTATCATCGCTAATTTCATAAACACGACCATCATTGAATTCATACCACTTATTCCCAATTCTTATGCGTGATACGTAATGACCATTCGTTGGCGTCCCGCTATGAATTGCTATCGCAAAAAGCACATATATGGTATCTTTATCTACCTCCTTTTCTTTTGCACCTGCAAAACCATGTGTTGCCATGTATTCTTCAAAGTTTATCTCAGTTGGAACCTCTATGTGTTGCATAAGTTTTGTAGGACCTGCGAGTGCGAATCTAAATCTATTAAGTTGTATGTACAGTATATTTGGAAGTTTTAGAAATCTCGTCGTCATCCATGCGGCTTCCGTGATGTTGTCTTCAAAAGTATAGCCACCTTGCATTGGAGTTTTTGAAGTAAACTTCTCAAGACATCCTGCAACAGTACTAGAACCTTTGATAGACAAAGACAAATCACCAAAAACGTTGTTGGTATTGATAGGTGAATGGTTTGCTGATGTTATAGATGACATGAATGCACCATTGAAGTTTTTAAAAAAATCCACAGCTCCGCTGTTATTACCGCTATTAGATATTTGGGTTTGCAGCAATTCCAAAAAGAATCTTGAAAATTCATGAATGTCATGTTGTGCGGCTTTCTTTTCTCGCTCCCATTCAAATGATTCTACGATAGGCTCTGATTGCACTCTCTTATAAGTGTCTGTGCTGTCGCTTTCTTTTGTTTGCATCTCAAGGAAAACACTTCGAAGTGCAATTGTTGATGAAGCATTGTTAAAACTGTTCGTGTTAATATTAATTATCATATTTCTAAATGCACTCATTCTATAAAGCTGTTGAATGAAAGTGTTTAGGTAACACAAGGATCCAGGATTTCTCAAACCTGAATAGATTGAGACCCGCTGCCGACGACGAACAGGCTCATGGACAATATATTGATTTATTTTCGGTGTCTGTGGTGACGTATGAGGAATTTTCACATGCAGCGGATTTGCTGGTATCACAGATTTGCCGTCACCATAACTTGGAGCTTTGTCCGGATTGCTAGCAAAAAGTTTTGATATAGCGTTTTTACGAATATATACAAGAACGTAAGGTGTGAAACTGTCAGAATTTTTATCGTAACGTAGATTAGAAGTAAAAGTATTCACATTATAAAAACCACTACTAGCGTCGAACAATGTAATATTTTTCCCGTTTTTTATCTCTGAAACATAATGACCACTACTTGTAGGACCTGCAGCTGCAATTCCACTGTGTAGTACCATTGCATAAAGTATGTATTCTGTACCTCCATCAGCAATAAGCTTGCCTCGCATGACAGGGTTAACATAGTCTTGCAAATCTATTACTTCTGGAACTACTACAAATCCATTGTTTTTTACCGAGTTCACACCTACGTAATTAAATACGTAATTAAATCTGTTTTCCTGTATCATTAACAAATTTGGAAGTTTGTCTATTTTCATTGTATTAATTGCCTCTGCTTGTGTTTCGTCAGAAAGATTCCAAGGCATCAACACTGGTGCAGTAAATTTGCTCAAACTGCTGTTAATAGAACCTTTGTCTTGTATAGCCAAACTTAAAATTTTATAAACACTTTTAGAATTATAGATACCCGGATATGCTTTCATAACGACATTTGTCGTTAAAAAACCTTCTGTACAACTTTTTAAAAAATCCACGGCCGCGTATTTTCCGTAGTCTCTTAACTGACTCTCTATTAAATTTAAAAAACCAAGCATAAACTCGACAACGTCTTGTTGCTCATTATTTGAATATCCCATAGCATTTACAAAGGATTGTAAAGAAGACGTTTTTCCCAACGACATCTCAAAGAAAACCTTTTGTAACTGCTTTATTGCTAATCCATCTGGAACATTATCCATATTTGTGCTAATTATTGTTTGTCGAAATTCAGGGATGCTATAAAATATTTGAATAACACTATTTGCATAACACAAAAAACCGTTATTCTCTAAATTTGAATCGCATAGTAGTTTGCTTATTCTTTGTTTTTGCCACTGTGATTTGAACATCAAATTATGCTCCATTCCACTTGTTTTCATTGATAGAGAAACAGAGCTAGTGATTTGTGAAATAAAAGGTTGCATTACACCTTTGTTTGCAAGATAATAAAAATCTGTCAAGCCAAGCTGCATCGGAATATTTTGTAATGTATTCTGGTCTTTAGCCACAATAGTACTTAAAACATTATGTATCTTGCTGCTACTATGACCTTTGGCAAATATTTTTAAAGTTTTTAACGCTTCGCTTAAAATTACCCCATCTAGTATCTCAGGAGTAATAATACTTGAAAAATCCTTATCATCTGCAAAACTCACAGTAGTAATAGATGAAGATACAGCTTTTTTTATTGGTTCTATAAAGCTCTCATTTGCAGCATCAGTTTTTACATTTATGTTTACGCTTTCAATTGCCGCTATTACGGCTGGCATTTTTTGCGAAATATACTCCGTTGCTTTGTCCGTAATTGCTTTCCGTTTTGCATTTAAACCATTCACAGCTTTTGCAACTTGTGCAAGGTTTGGAGCAAGTTTTATAAACACAGAGTGATAGTCTGTTATTTGTGGTGCAAAATTATCAAAATATAGTGTACCCAATATCATTAAAGCTTCAAAAAGCTCACCTTTATTTTGTGAAAATATATCCAACATCACCGGCTTGACATCGTCTGATGGACCTGATTTTTTTAATGCATAAATAGAATTAATAAGCAGTGCAAATTCTGCAAATGCTGTAACGTTGTCTTTTAGTCGTTTTAAAAAATTTTCCACGAAGTCATCATTTGACTTAGGAACATTAAAATTAAGTGAACTTATGTTTTTAAAGTATTCAGTAGTGCATTGCATAAATATCATCTCAGCAGCTTTTATTCCCGGTTCGTTAACACCAGAAACATTGCCTTGCTCATCAAATATAAAAAGTAACGATAAAAACAATTTTTTATCTATAAACAATTTTGAGATATCTTTAACTGTATCACCAATTTTTGCTGGCACCAGTCTATATTCGTACATTTTTATAGCATCTTTATTTTGGGTATCCACAAAAACAATACCACCATTAGCTTGACCGTTCAGCATAGCTTCATCAAAAAAACCTGCAAATTTATGGTTTTTTCCTAATTTACGTTTGATAAATTTCACCAAATTGACAAAATCATACTTTAGTATTTTTTCGTTGATTTTTACCTGACCGTTAAACACACTGTCAAAATGAGTCGTCAAAAATGACTCAAAATTAATTTCACGTCTGTTTTTATGCTCACCAACATAAAAATTTAACAAACCACCGTTTGCGTTTGCTAATTTTAAACTATTACTAGCGTTTTGCAATATATTAAGTGTGCTTTCGTCAAAAACTTTGTTGTTTATGATGTTATCCATATACGTCATCGCTGTGTTTAAAATATTTTTTGCAGTAGGTAATGTAGATTTCGTAAACTCTTTTAAATCTAATTGTTGTTGCGTTGGATAATCAATTAACAACGCTTTAGTGATATTTGATTTGTCGGGGTTAAAATTAGCTGCATTGTTAATTGCAGCTTGTAGATTTGTAAAATCTATTTTTTCACATTCAGCCAAAATCGTCTTTAAAACAGTTTCAGGATTTTGACCATTTTTACAAATTTCGTCTTTTTTAACACGGCTATTAGCGTTTGGAGTAATATTGGTTACTATATTTGCATCCATAATGCTTTCGTTAGCTGCTTTGGCTTTATCAGCAATAATAGAGTGAATAGTTTTTCCATTAATAGCTTTCACTTTAGTAAGAAGCTGTCTTATAATTACACGATTTAAATTATCCATATCGTATTCGCTACCAAGTATTTCATTATCTAAGCTATCAGTTTGAATAGAAATTGCACTACTTTTTGAGATTTGTCCTAAATCTGCTAAAAAGCTATCAGAATTCACAAAATTTGTAATACCATTTACTATATTTTTTGCTTGTTTTTGGACGTATTCGTTGAATTTTTGTTGGGGGGTTACAAGCGAATTAGCTTTTATCTGCAAGATAACATCATTTACCGTACGTTTGTACTGTTGGTCGCTGACAATCACTATTTCTATCACGTTGGTAATATTCTTATTTTCTTTATGCAATTTTTTTGCACCTATAAGATTTGCAAGCACACCGGAAACAGTAAATTTAAATGCTGCGTCATTATTGTTAACCATAGCCAATGCTGTTTCAAGTAACACGTGTAGCATGTGGTTGTTTACTGTATTTTCTATTTCTTCTAACTCTAAGTTATTGAAAAGAACAGATGACTTCAATTCAGAAAGATATTGGTTTGCGTCTTCTGCTATAGATTTTATATTTATCGGTGCTGGATTTGCAGCATTAAGCTGATCTAAAATTGCTTTTAACAGTGCCGGCAATTTAAAAAAAACATAGGTTTGTATTATGTTTAAGGTTGTTTGTTCGTTCTTAAGTTCCGGTTGTTTAACCGCCGGCAGCAGTGGCGTTTGCGGGATAATCTCTATTGATGGCGTAAATTTATTATTTTTTTGTGCATCGCTTACTGCTCGTGCAATGGCAAGAGTATTTTGGTAAAAATTAATGTCTACTGGTTTATTCCATTTATGACTAACTGACCTTGTTTTGCGTTCTTGTGCTGCATATTCTAAAATGAAATCTGCAAAGCCAGCGACGTTTAATGTAAAAAATGTCAAAAAATGACCAAAATCTTCTCCTTTATCGACACTGTTAAGCACATTCATGTCACCTGGAACGCCATCGACTAACTGATAATTTAAAATGAAACCTACAAGTTTTGGATATTTTTCGAGCATAAATCGTATAATTTTATCATCTGCACTAATGACATTACCTATCATGCCTGCACGCTGGTCCGGTAAATAGTTTAAAAATATTCTTCTAACATATTCCAATCCTGTTGCACTAATTCTAAAACCTGAATTGTTAGCTTTATGTGTTGTAAGTAAATTTAAAAGTTTCTTTATGGCTATCGTCAAAACTGTTGTTTTATCTTCATTAACTACCATTTTAAACATTTCCACATTGTTTGTTTCACCATCAACAAAGTTTACTGTAATACCTTTTTGATGCCAGTTTTGCTTAAATTTCTTAACAAATTCGACCAAATTTTTTCCGTTTTTACCTTGCTTATTATATTCAGAACCTAATAGCTTTTCAAAATATTTTTGGACACTGTCAATACTTATTTTTCCGTCTGCACCAACAGGAATTTCAACGTTACTGGGAATAATAATATCTTTTTGCAACAATGTGCTTTTTATAGGTTCTATTCCTTTACCTATCTCATCAATAAAAACACCCGGTATCCTATTAACCGCTTCGGTTATCAAGCTGTTTACATTGGCACTTGCAAAACCGTCAAGGTTTGGAATTTTCGTAAGTTTTGGCAACATTAGCTTCACATTGTTTAGACCTTGTGTTGTTGTAGAAACATCAGAAAAGTTTTGCGGTGAATCTGTTAACTGAATCGGCTTGTTCGGTAATAGTTCTTCTAAAAGCTCAAAACGGATTTTTTTAGGCAGCTCTATTTCTTCTACTGGCTGCAAATAAGTGTCAATGAGAAAAGGAAAATCAGAATTTGGGTTTAAACCTACAACTGTTTGGGCAAATTTGAAAGCTTTTGGGTATTTTGTTGACAGTTGAGATTTTGATCCTTTATTGCTGGCTATTGCTACCATGTTTTTTGCAAAATTTTTAACGTTAAAAATGCAGCTAATCAACAACTCTTGTGTGTTCTCTAAACTGTTGGTAAAAGCATTACCTGTACCTGCTTGTGAAAACAAAATAAAATACAAGACTTTTGGGTTTTTAAGCATAAGCTGCCAAAATTCATCGTCCTTATCAACATCATTTTGTGTAATTTTAGACAAAACAGGCAAAATTTTACTGAGTATATTGAATATATTGTAAGCAGCATCGTCATTACTACCAGCGATAACCAAGCTTGAAAATGGTTTCGTGTATATTGTCAAAATTATTGATTTGTCTTCATTAACTGTTGCCTTAAATATCTCTGCACTATCGTCGTTGCTAAACTCTATTCTAACTTTTTCACCATATACATTCTTACTCTCAGCGGCATCAAACAAAAACTTAAATTTGTTAAACCAGTGACTCACGCTTTGAACTTTACTCTCAAGTTGCTGCTGTGTTATGTTTTCATTCTCCAACTTACAAATATAAGCTTTCATATTAAAAAAATCTGGAACTACAGGTATTGGGTTGTCGTCATTATTGGGAGACACGGTGAGCTGTTTCAATAATGATATTGTAGGTGTCAATTTTCCTCTGATAACTGGTATTTGACCCTCTAAATAACTTTTAGTATTGATCATTTCACGTCTTAAGGATTCTTGTTCATTTTTATCGTCAAAATCTTCAAAAACAATATTTTGCTTGGAAAAAATTTCCCACAGTTGTTCCACGTTTTCTAATTCTTGCATCAATAAAGAAGAATTCAATACATTTGGAGCTGTTTCGTCCGCAAGAGTAGACAATATTTCTGGCAGTTTAGAAATATTATTTTCAGCTATACCATGAGAATAAGTTATAGAGAAATTTTTATTTGTACTAGGGTTTGAGCTGGATTGTTTAAAATCAGTCTGCGATATTATTTTGGCTTTCGCATTGGTTACATCTATAGTAGTCGCTAATACCGGCTGTACGAGGTTTTTATCAATTGGATTCGTTAATTTTAGTGCCGACAATTCTGTAAACCCGAACATCGGTTTTATTGTAGTCGTCTTTATTTCTTCTGCCGGGTTCATAACTCTGTGCACCAAAGCATTTAGCACTGGTGTTATTGAGTTGGAAGTGTAATGCTCTTCTATCGCATTGAGAATATTGTTATATATTGTAACACCCCCATCTTTATCGTAGCCTAAAACACTTGCCGCAAAATCCATGACATCGGATTTTATGCTTGCTACTACTGGGTTGGATAACAACTGGCTGGCAATCGCATCCAATAATGCTTTTGAAATAAACCTGTTTATTATTTCTACATTTAAACCAAAAGCAACTAAAGTATCATTACTAGGCACAAATACAGGGTTTTTTGATGCTATTAAACTTATATTTGCAGGAGACCTGTTATTAGCGTCAATTTGCGACACAACAGCAGTTAGAAAATACGGCATTATGTCAGCAATATATTTTTTTATTGCTGCAAAAGCTGCGTCATATGCAGCTGTAACACCATGACTCGGCGGCGGCAAGTATTTAGTTGTCTTTTTAGTTATAAGCTGCGATATGTCTGTTTGTGCCACCAATTGCTGAAAATCAGGTACAACAAACTGAAAATTTTCGCCTTCGGCTACAACTAATTGGGCAAGCAGTATCGCCTCATTGTAAAAACTTACTTCTGTTGGTTTATATGTAATCCCGCGAAATTGTTTTGTTGTTAAGCTGTTTTGGATCACTATAGTTTCGTTTTCATACGCTTCCAGAAATCTTGGTGCAAAACCTTTAAAGCTTACAATGCACAACATCAACACATCTTGGAAACATGAACCTTTTTTTGCTAGCGTATCCTTATTAAACATTTTTAGCACTTCACTGTCACCAACAGCAGTCTGCAAAACCGACATAAAATACATTATTTCTGTATTTTGCATTAAAAATTGTGCAATGTTGTCATTTTCATTAATATTGTTTGCTATTAATTTTAACCAACCATCACTATTGAATATCTTGTGGACAGACTCAAGTCCTTCCAGGTTAAAGACTAAACGCTTCATAGGCACCACTGTCCTACCAACATACGTTACCGATTGACCACTCATAATAATTAACTTTAAAAATTGCTTTGAGTATATAGTCACTGTTGCTTTATTGTTGTTTTTGTTTTTACTATCAACTGCTATCTTAAACAACTCTTCGCTGGCATCATCACTAAATATTACATCAACATTATCGCCATATGGTGCTTTCCCAAACAAGAATTCTAAACTGTCAACACGCTTACCTACACTGCTTTCATTGGCATTTAACACTGTCTTAATGTAGTCTTTCATTGTTTGGAAATTCATGTTTTTAGGTATTTCAACTGCACTTAGCAAGCTATCTTCGGCTTCGGTTTTGAGTTTGTCTATTGGTGCTATTACATCAGCGAGACGGCTTACAATATCTATTTCTGAATTCGTATCACTTCCAAATATTTCTTGAATATTTGCGATAGCATCTGCCGTGCGTTGGTTATTAACATTAAATTTCTTCTTTAATATACACTCAGATATAATAGCTGCACTTTTTAAACCTTCTAGCATTAAAGAAGATGTAATTTCATTTTTGTTGGTTGGCGGCTGTTGGTCTTTTATATAACGGGAATAGTTTTGCATATTGACTAACTTACCTTTTTCAGGATACTCGTCCGGACGACGTTTTTTGCTCTCTGCAAGCATTGGTGGAACTACATCATTTGCCACTTTTGCCGCAACTTTACTTATATTTTTTACAGATTCTACGAATTTTTCAATGTTTAGATTGGCTAAATTTAAGTCGCTATCGCATAAAGTACCTTCTAACTCTTCGACATTGACATTAAGCATTGGTAGAGCAGCATGATTATATTGGCGCCTACTTGCATTATTGAAATTTCTAGCACTTGGCCGCATCTCACGTATCAAATTATCCATTAATTCACTTGAATCTTCTATACTCTTTTTTACTTCTGCAAGAATAAACGGAGACATCTGCTCATCGCTGTGTTCACTACCTGCTACAATTCCAAATCGTTTTAAAAAATTCAGTAGAACGTTGCCACTAATCGGCATAGAAGCAGTTATTACTCTTTCAGAAACTGTATCAAAAATCACATTGTCTATTGCTCGCGAGGTTATCGTACCTGAATAACCAGCCGGCAAATTAAGAACCGCTACAATTTTTTTACTTTTTCCTGAAATTTTATTTATTAATTCAAGCAGTTTGTTAGTAACATAAGTACACACCGCTATACGAAGCAACTTCTCTTCAGTGCTTTCGTTTCTTTTTAGATTTCTACCAGCATGCGGCATAATAGTCATATTATGGCTGGTCGGCGGCTGATCTGATTTTGAATTGATATGTTTATTTAATTTACTAATTCTGTGAATACGACTGATCGTCCTGTCGTCACTAGAACTTAAATCATCAATTATAATTTCAAAGCTACTATTATCAGTTCTTTTGCTTCCAATTTTTTTAGTTTGATTGAGCGAATTTTGGGTAGTCTGATTTGCAAATATGCTACTTATGTTTGTTTTAGTGTTTCTGTTTTCAAAAAATTCATCAAAATTCAGATGCTTGCTGCTATTAATGTCAAATTCATGTTTTCTATGTTTTTTTTGATTTTTAGTGTCAACTGACTGTTTAAACCTGCTATCCAACGAGTGTTTTGTTTGATTAGTAGCTGGCTTGAGGTTGGTGTCAAACAGCTGACGTATATTTATATTTGTACCAAAATTGCTTTCAGTAGTGTCAAAAATTTTGAAAAAATCTTTTTCATTGGGTTGATGCTTATACTGGCTGAATTTTTGTTTATTGACCGGATCCGAATATTTAAACT
>JAITQU010000245.1 GCA_031288735.1 Christensenellaceae bacterium | reverse complement strand
GTTATATCGCTTTACTATCATTTTTACGGCTAGTGAATTTTATACGCAACTCAAGTTTTAGATTTGCATCGAGGCGTCTGTCATAACCAAAAAAGCGGGTTTTGACAGCCGAACCATGTGTATATTTAAGTTTATGTTGTATATTTTGACACTGACACACTTTTCAAATACACCAATATGATTTTGCAATTCGTTTTCGCTTTTATGTATGGAACTACGATGCGGTAAAAAATCGGATTTATTTGCGCTAAATCTTCGGTAATTGGTGTTAAAAACTGGATTCCTTTCGCATAAAGTAAATGGAGATTCTTCCTTGAGTTGTATCCTCTGTCAATTATACATCCAGAGTTCTGAGTCCCAAAATTTTCAGCTCGTTTTATCATATATTCCAAGTGAGTATTATCAACAATGCTTCCATTAAACACATCAAAAAGCACAGGCAACCCTGAATCAACGCCAAGATACATTCCTGTTTTCAATTGTTCATTGTCAAACTTGTGTGCGCTGTATCCACGCGCGAGCCACGATATATTTTGTGCTGTGCTCGATATTGCAATTGAATCGTAATAAATACACTCCTTTTCCTTCCTATAGGCAACCCAATTTTCTATAAACGAGTTAATTTGATCCTCTGACATCAAAGAAGACAACTCGCTCGCATACCGCGATGAAACCATTGCATTATACGGTACAACCCCGTAGGCTCATTCCATTCATCCATATGTAGCATAACTTTGCCCTCTAGAGTCATAAATGATACATGCAAATATTTTCATCCAGAGTTTTGTCCACGTCAAAATAGCATCTATAAGTCCAATTTTTTCGTCTATCGTTTTAAGCAATTTAGTTGTCTTGTAGTGTCTAGTCTCTGTTCCTAACACTTATGTCGCAGATTAGTTCACTAGTTCATCTGTTTTTTTAGCACCAGGTACGTATTTGTAATAATTTTCATTTGGATTCAACAATTGTGTTTCTTCGTCTATATAGACTATCTGGTATTCCTGCGCAGCTTGCTTGCCGTTTATGCGCTTACAACTTACGACCTATGAGATTCGCGTTCCGATGTAATCTTTTCTCTTTGTAATATGACTTTCTGGAAGTTTCACAACTCTTGGTGGTATTCTTTCTCGAGCTAACCTACCCATAATAACAAATCTCCTAAAATATATTTTGCATAGACATTATAGACTATGCGCAATCATTTGTAAGCATTTTAAAATTTTTTTTGAATGATATAAGTATGGAATTTCAAACTTGCACCAATAAAAAAAGCAGATTGTTTAAAAAGCTTTACTTGATAAACAAACTACTGACTTAATATAACTAGAAACAAAGCGACGTTGGAAACACGAAAAATAAAATTGCGTAAAAAGTCGCTAATTTCGATAGTATTTGAGCAAAAGCATAGGATATTATCCAGGAATTCAGGTTTAAAAAACAGTATTTGTTGAAAACTTGAAACCTAAAAGCTCACAACTGGAGTGAAAAAATGGTGATCCATCCGGGATTCGAACCCGGGACCCTTTGATTAAAAGTCAAATGCTCTACCTTCTGAGCTAATGGATCATAAATGGCTGGGGTGGCTGGATTTGAACCAACGAGTGCGGGAGTCAAAGTCCCGTGCCTTACCGCTTGGCGACACCCCATTATATATATTTGTTTGGGGTAGATAATGGGAATCGAACCCACGACCTTCGGAGCCACAATCCGGCGCTCTGCCAACTGAGCTATATCTACCAAATGCCAATAATTGCTACATGTCCCGCAAATATTTGGGAATTTTTGTTTAAAGACTGTAGTCTTTTAACGAGATTTACTAACAGTTTGAACGTTGCTACATTTCAAGACTAGAGTAATTATGTTTCTACAAAAGACTAAAGTCAATTTTTCTTATCTTCGAGTTCCTTGTATCTTTGATGATCTGTTTAAATATTTTCATCAGAAAAACAGTAACAACGGAGCTTTCAAATGATAATAGTTTTAACATGATTTAACACGAAACCAAAAGATTATGGAATCAAGCCTTGAAATTAGGAAAACAAATCACAATCTCACAAAATATTAACACAAGTTATTGTAAAACACAATCAAATAGAGAACTATAGTTAATTTCAGTTTGAAAACACTGCTACTTTTACATAGAATCTGAAAAAAGGGCGAATGCTTGATAATTTGTTAAAGAACAAAATTCGGCTTCTGTCCTGTGGCACTTTTTAAATTAACGAGGAGCATTTAAACGTTTCACATTTAAAATGGCTTTTCTTGCGACCTTGCGTTGGTAAAGAGGAGCAACAAAAACTGTTAATATCAAAGTCTTTGACATATAACTTTCCAGCGTTGCGATAAGAAAAGACCGACCATCCTGAGTGCGTAATTAGTATTTAAAGTAGGAAAAAGTTGATGCCGTATTTTATAACAATTTGCGCAAAGGAATGGTTTCATGGCGAGCCTGGAGGGATTTGAACCCGCGACCTACGGCTTAGAAGGCCGTTGCTCTATCCAGCTGAGCTACAGACTCAGGATTAAGTGAAACATGCAAGTAGAAACCAACAGGAGACCAGTTTTCAAACCAGATTTCAAAAGCGGATAAGGGTGCGATAAAACCAATTTAGCCAAAGAAAGTAAGGTGTCGTTTCAATGTGTTATAATTATAACTAATACAAAAATTGTAGTCAACTATTTTTGCATTTTTAAGTAGTATTGAAGAATGCAAAATTTACGCAAAATTTATACGGCAACACTCCATATGAAAAGCGAGGGTAATCACACCACCTAAGATATTGAAGAAGTGTCATCGCTTTAGCGAAAAACGATTAATGTTTCAACTGTTGAAAGAGTCTTTTAAATAGCAATTTTAAGAAAGGTGTTTAGAGAAGCCCCAATAACAATTAATTTCGTTGAGGGGCAACAGTGTTTGTAGTCGCGCGCGCTCGCGTAAAACTAGTTTATATTATATATATTTAGTTGTAATTTAAATGTTGATATGCTATATTAATAACAACTGTCTTTTAAGGGAAATTGTGCCTTATTATTAACAGAATCTAATTTTTGGTGTAATGATGAAAAACAGACGTAAATTTTTGACCGTATTAGCAACCGCAATACTCATATTGTGCATTATGATTGCCGTAGCATGTAAACCACCAGAGACTCCACCTACAGATGCCGGAAGCTCTAGTTCTGAAACATCAGATTCTTTACTTATTGCAAATGGAACTTTTGCAAGTGGTACAAGCTCTACTGGGTCCGCTGCTTATATAAAAGACACCGTTACGGGTTGGACGAAAAACAATGCGGCATCCTACTACAGTGATGCAAAAATGGGAGTTGTTGATGTATCTGCTGAGGTTTTTCAAACTAAGCGGGACGAACTAACTGCACTAGAAATTAGTGGTCCAGGTGTTTCACCGAGAACACCAAAGGACGAGGAAGGTGTATATACTGATACCAATGCACTAGTATTAGGTCTTGACAAAGACGTAAAAGGATCAGTATATTTTAAAAATTCATCAGCAGTAACTATAACAAAAAATAAATATTACAAATTAGAAATAGATGTGTTCACTCAGCTTTCTGAAAAAGAAAATGAGTTAGAAGGCGCATATATTGTTGTTAATAGTGGGATTTATACTGTGTTCACAGCAATAGATGCAAGTACCGCTTGGAAAACTTATACGATTTATATTGAAGCAAACAACTTCGAGGATCGTACCTTTTATATTGAATTATGGTTGGGTCATGGTCCCAAATATATCGGAACTCAGATCGATGAAAACTTGAATCCAAGATTAACAAAAGGGTTTGTTTTTATTGATAATGTGTCACTTACAGACATTACTCCAGACGATGGTGCAAAGGAGTACATATCAAAAAATTCTGAAATAACAAACAATGCACCAAATGTTATAGAAGGAGTATTTGGCACTGTAGCCTTTGCATCGCTAGTATTTCCTGATAAAAGTTTTACATATTATAAGGCTTACACCTATAGTAGTTATACGAGTTATTCAAAATATTACTATGGTGTCAAACCAGGGATGCATAACAATTATTCCGTAATCGTTGGCGGTAGCGATATAACAGCAACTAGCGATTTTCCAAGCTATGACTCACAGACATCAACAAGTGGAATTATAGACATGTCGCAACTCTATAACCTAGTCAACACTGCTACTGATGACGGAACGCCCCAATATGAGCACACGGATGTCTTCAAAACGCTGACAGATACCTTCCGAGCGCCAGACTGGAGAGACTTTTTTGAAGTCAATGATGGAGTGGATGTTTTTGGTTTTTACACGACAAGATACAACGACGCTTTTGGCACACTCAACACTCTTGACAGAGTATATAATACCTTTAACGGTGATTCAACTGATTATAGTAGTCCTGTTTTGATGGATACAACAGCACTAATGATCTACCATCCAAACTTTGCTGTAAGCGGTGCTGGAATGAAGAGCAATCAGCAATTTTTGATAGAGAAACATAAATATTATGATATTTCTGTATGGGTATACGTATGGGTTCCTAAATTTGATTTGGTTGAACCTACTCCTGACAGTTCTGCAATTATGGTAAAACCCGAACCTGCAAGTTATGATGCTGGGGAAGAGGACGAGCAATACATTGCCGATCTTGCATCGTATAACAGTGCAAACAATCAAGAAAAAATTACAAGTTATAATACCAAGCATACTGAATGGCAAAAATTGCGAGATGAATATGCAATAGCTATTAAAAACGGACAATACAAAGCAGAATTCAGATTGACTGGTGCTTCCATAGAAAGTGGGTCGCTGACAAAATCAACAGCGCAAATTACGCCAAACGAAGATGACACTAATCTACCATATGTAGATGGTAGCTGGCAACAGCTGACTTTCCGAATCAAAGGAAATGAATTGTCTGACAGAAAAGTAAACCTTGAATTCTGGTATGGCGAAGGCGAATGGGGAAGTGATGGTCTTGTTACTGGTGGTGCTATATTTGATGATATAAGCATTATAAGTGGCGATAATCCATTAAATAACGATTCAAGCCTATATGAAACAATTTCACCAATAAACGCTGACGAATCGGAAGAGTTTGGCTTGGTAGGTAACGATACGGCGTTTGCCTCTACTAATTATATTGAATTCACAGAAAACACGGAAGAACAACCATGGAAATTTGATTTTGCAGATAAAAGAAATGCTGCAGATAATTCTGTGGCTACTGCTGGTATGATTTATGGGAAAACTGCATCTAATAGCGAAGACTGGGCAAAATTTGCCGATGAGGAAATGGGAAACCCAAACTTATCAAAACCCTATGGTGAAACTCCTTTGCAAGTAGATAAAGAAGGCACACCATATATTTTCGATGTGATCATGCTATATAACAAAGCATATACCGCCACAACACTAACTTATTCACAATTACAAAGCGTTGATGGTGAAACAGAGCGTGTTTATAAAACTGCACTAAAAAATAATTTTTATAGGGTATCAATGTGGGTAAAAACTGATGCTATAGACGAATCCTCAGGAGTAACCATTGACCTAATTGATAACGCTGATGGATCACTGTCATCGCTAACGTCAATAAATACAAAGGGTGAATGGCAAGAGATTTCTTTCTATATTCGTGGGTCGACAATAAGCGATACTGAATATGCACTTAAGTATCAACTAGGAAGTGGCGATTTATTCACACCAGCTACGCATATCAAAGGTGCGCTATATGTAACAGCGATTATAATCAAGAAAATTAACTATAGTGAATATAATTCTGCAACAACAGATAGTTATACGGCAAAAAAACAAATATCAGATATTCCATCTACAGAAAACACAATAACAAACGGATATTTTGCTGATCTATCAACTTCAAATTATGATCTTGCAGATGATGCCGATCCAATATTTAATGAAGCTGGAGAGCTTATTGGAGTTGCTACACCCAACAGTTGGACATATACAAGTGCAGTAGATGCAATTACCACGCCTACTAATTTAACAATTGACACATCTGGAACAACCCCAATGCTCACATGGAAGCGTTTACCAGGATTTGAAAAAGGTGACACAACCGATCCACACGAAAATTTAGTATATTATATATACATCGATGGCGTCAGTTGGCCTGATCCCGATGATGCAAGTGCCGCACCGATAAAGAAGGATAATGTATTAATAGGAAAATTACCTCAAACTGAGGATGGAACAGCTCCGAAATTTGAAATACCAATTTTTTCTGAAGGAAGCTTCAAGGTTAGAGCAATATATCTTCCGACTGCAGATAGCTTACCATCTCGAGAAGCAGGTATACAAGTAGGAATCTCAGCTTATTCATCAACTATAAAGAACTCAGCAATCAAGCCCACAGATGCAACTGTAGCTGATGCGATTGACTATAGCTCAGAGGATATAAAGAAAGCAGCCTTTGGTGTTATTGACTACAAAACATATTCATCTGAAAAGCTTGGTGTGACAGACAGTACACGAGACGATTTTTATACAAATGGAAAAATAAACGATTCCGAGAATATACAGTGGATTAGCGGTCAGGCGAATACACTTCTAATGCTTTCATCTGAATACTATACTCGCGGTGGGTATTATGCTGCATCTTCATCTCTTTCTGCTGATAGTTATTACATGCTTAGCGTATGGGTAAAAACACTAGGTGATGCAAAGGCAAGCATAACAGTTAATAACACTTCTAAAATATTCTCCAACACTGGCGTAACTGAACCAACAGACGGTGATTACGTAGGCTATGTAAACATCAATACCAGTAATGAATGGAAACAATACAGATTCTACATGAAAACCTTAGTTTCAACGGCATCCTTCCAACTTGAACTATTTCTCGGCAACAAATATGCAGAAGCTTATACGGTCAAAAACGATGACGATACTACCAACTACACTGTAATGCACGGATTAACAAAAGGCACTGTGTTCTTTGATGACATTACATTTAAGAGTTTGACAGTAGATCAATACAACAATCTTGTTTTTGGCGGAGATCCTTCGGAAATAGATGAGAGCGAATACCTTGAAGAGCTTAAAGAATATGTACTTAAAGATAAACCCACGGATGAGTTTTTCTCAAACAAATATATGTTCAAGCTGTTAGATTATACAACAGATTCATTTGATTTGTTCTCGGCACCGTCAACTAGTCAAGCATCACAAGGTGGTTCACCAAATGACTATACACATTATGTTGCCTCTGGCGGTACTGATTATAGTAGCGGATCAGAAACTACAGGTGATCAAGTGATGCAATATGGCGTTTACGACAAACGAAAAATCAATAACAGTTCAGAAATAATTGAATCCATCCTTTCATCGAACGTTGATAGTGACAGTAGAACTCGTTGGCTTGGTGATATATCAGAAAAAGAAATTATCGAATTTATGACAACAGATGTAGGAAATGGCAATCACTATTTATTAATGGCAAACCTTATCCAAAATGGACAGTATTATTTATCACAAACGTCTATATCAATAGCAACGAAATCCTATTATAAAGTGACTTTCTATGCAAAGACATGGTTTGAAACAACAGATAATTATGCTGAATTCAGATTCGAATATGGTAACGATACAACAAAGTGGTCTTCAATACGTATTTACGGTAACAGTAATACCATGAAGGAATACACATTTTATGTCTATAATGATGATCCTACTACTGCAGTAAGTAGTAACAATATTTCATTCCACCTAGGTAGCAACGGAAATACCGCATCTGCTACTGCACCTGACAACTTCTTTAGGGGAATGATAATAATAGATGATATTTCGATTGAGAAACTAACTGACGGTTCTGATATTTTCGAAGACCATCTAACAAAATACAATGCGCTTACAGATGAAGAAAAGACCAAAGCTACCTATGCTGCGCACCAATTTGATGAAGCAAAAACAGCTGATTCAACATCTGATGTCGATGACGGCGAAGATGAAAAGGAGAAAACGCCAATTAGCTCAACAGTTTGGTTGATGATTTCATCGATTGTTATAGGGGCAATTATCATTGCAGTTGTTGTTGTGCTCGTAGCACGACGAATCAAAAAGAAAATTGGCAAGGCAATTCCGCAGAAGGTTATAAGCAATGTTCCTGTCAATCTTGCTGATATTAACTCAGCACCAGATCAAGTAAAAGCTGATGATAGAAAAGCAGAAATAGAGGATGATGAATTCACAGATGAACTTGATTTAGCACCACGACAAAAGAATGACAACAGCTTTAAGAATCCAAAGGTTTATTCGCCAAGCAAAAAGAAAAAAAGAGGGAAAAGATAAATAACAAAAAGAATAACAAAAAAGAGATCGCAAATTTTTACGATCTCTTTTTTTAACCTTATGTGTGAAAAGTCTCCCGCCTCTATCTGGTGATCGGCCTGCTTTCTCGACAAGTGATGAGTTTATCCTTTTAATCAATTTATCCTTGTTATCAGCAATAAAATCAAGTGTGTCGTATACTTTAAAAGGATTATAATCACTTATAATCGGATCATAATAGTCATTATTTTGTTCGACAGTACTTATTTTCGATGCAGGATGTAAAATGCGTCCAAATACTAGTAGTTTGAAAAATCCGTAAACATCATATTCAATCTTTCTCATGCT
>JAITQU010000233.1 GCA_031288735.1 Christensenellaceae bacterium | reverse complement strand
TTCACGAGTATTGCTGAGATCTTTGATCGCTAATCTTTATACTTTGGAATGCAAACATATCCAACTCGGCGATGTTATTAAAACATTGCCTTTTTTCATATGGGGTGTGAACAGTAACCTAGAAAACCTAAACGGGTAAAAATATTTAAAATATCTATTGATTTTTTCTGGTTTTTATTATATACTAATAGAGTTGTGTTGATTCATTGTTTGAGTCTCCTTTTTAGTTGCAAAATCCCTGATCTATTAATCAGGGATTTTGCTTTTAGCAAATATGTGTTTTTATCTTTCTTGTAAATTAGTATTAAAAACACAAGACAGCGAACTGTATAGTCTTTATAAATATTTGAATTAATTCTCCCGATTTTAACACTGCATGTATTATAATTTTAAAACAGTTTTTTTTGTACGAGCTTTTAAGATTTAGCTTTAAAGTCATGGTCCCTGATCAAATAAATATTTAACAGGCTATACTCTCAAAACCTCCTTATTTATGTGTTTTTTGTCTAGCATCTAAAAAAAGATGTAAAATTATAGACATGTTTTTGTAACTCTATCTATTGAAAACTTTAGTTGATGCAGATCGTGTAGTGTTGGTAAGCAGAAATTTCCAACAATGCCAAGCGAATTCAAAATTAATTGCATGTCTTCATTGGGTTCTTTGATTCGACAGTACCCACCAGGAAGCACATCCACTATGAATTCATTTAATGCCTTCTTTATTCTAGATGCAGAAACTCCTGCATTCCTACAAGCTGTTTGTGTCTGTTCTCCTAGAAACTTAAGTACTCTGTGTTGGATCAATCGCATCATCGTTATCGCAACGAAAGAAATTAGAAAATGCGCATTGATATGCTCAGGTGTTCTAACGTGGACTGGCCTTCCATCTAGATCGCTCTCTATTATCTTAAAAGAATCTTCGATCCTAGATAGTCTATGATATTTGGCAATTATCTCATTATCGGGCATGTCTATCTCAGATGTTAACAGTGTATAATAACCTTGCAATTCAAAACATGATGCAACTTTTACATTATCGATTGCCAAAACTTTTGATGCACCTTTTAAGACTTCCCCTGTTTTTTTATTAACCAACGTTTCTTTTAGAAATTCGCAAATTTTGTTAGGTCTTTTATTAGCTAAACTTAGGTTTTTAGCAACTTTATCTAGATATTCAATTAAATCCCTGTTCTCATGAATTTCTTTATCATAGTGTCTTTTACTCCAAAAACACACAATTTTTTCTGTTATATTAACGTCTCGCCCGTTTTCATCTTTCACTACTCTAGTTCTGATCTTAGATTTTACTTTGAATGTTTTCTTTTCATTCCACACATATCCGTCTTCAGCGAGCATCCATGTTTTTACATAACTTTCGCTTTTTTTTGCACTTTTCGAGACAATATAGCCGTTGCCGTTTTTAATTATATGAGCAATGTCGGCGTCATTAAGTACAGAGTCTGAGACGATAATTACTTTACTAAAATCCATTTCAATTATGCTTTTCTCTATACCGGTGTTAAATGTAGTTTGATCTGGTTCATTGCCAGGAGATAGTCTGTAAGCTATTGGAATTTTATTATCGTCAATTAAAAGCCCCATTTGTACGATGTGTTCTCTTCGTTTCTCATTTGATCCCCCTTCTTTTCGCATTCCATTATTAATGTTTCCAATTTCGTCGGTAACATCATCATCATCTTGCCCAATTTCAAACCGATAATTTGTAACATTATAAAAGCAGACTTCTGTATTTCTGCCAATGCACTTCTTGATATTTGTATTCATCTTTTTTTGTATTGCTTCAGATTTAAGATCAAGCACATCAAGTGCGCGATATATTTCGATCAAATTATCAGAATTAACAACGTTGAACAAGTAGTTATTCTTCTGTTGATAAGTTCTTTTCTTAGATTCTGGACAAAGAGCTCTCCCAAATATAAGCAACTTCGCAAGACCATTTAAATCGTACTCTATCTTGCTACGCGATTTATGAAGTGCACAAATCGCATCAAGACCAAGGCCGTAATATAGGCCATCCAATATGAAATATCCTAAATTTTTAGGATCGAGCATGCATGAATCTTGATTTGCTCTGTCAAATTTGACTAAAAATTTATCCTTTGCTTTTGCTCTAATTGCAAGATCTGTTAACTCAGGAATAATAGGGCAACCGTCTTTAAATGATTTTTTGAGACGTTCAACATAATTAGGTTTGCCGTCGTCAAATTTGCTAAGAGGTCCTATGTTTCTAATGGTTCTTTTTCGATTTTTATGTACGCCATTTATTTCTATCGTATAACTTTCTGAGACAAGTAAATGTGACTGCCCTGTACTACTTGTAGTGCAATTAATATGCATAAGTACCTCCTATAGCGTGACTAACTAACTTTAAAACTATAACACATACAAATACAAAATGCAACAAGAAAACACAAAATATTATTATTTTTTTGTGCCTTAAATTTTGCATTAAAAATAAAATCCTAAATATATATGTGAGTTTTGACTGTGAAAGACTTTACCTATTAAACTCCTTATATACTAATAACATTGTATTGATTTGTTTTTTTGAGTCTCCTTGTTTGTCGAAAAATCACTGGTATATTATTCAAGATTTTAATATTACCAAGATGTATTGTGTTTTTCTATAAATTAGTATTAATAACACAAGACAGCAAACCATATAGTCTTTATTAATATTTGAATTAATTCTTTATTTCGAAAATTATAAATCGTACCAACCTTCAAGAGTAAGCTTAGTTTGCAAATTTAAAAGCTTTTTTCTATATTCCTTATAGTTGGGGATCACCTGTCCCACAATATTCCAAAATCTGTCGGAGTGATTCATTTCAAAAAAATGTGATAATTCATGAACTATAACATAATCAACAACTTCATCTTCTGCTATGATCAATAGCCAAGAAAAATTAACAACTTTTTTTCGAGAGCAACTACCCCATCTCGTTTTTGCATCATTTATTTTTACAGCTGTAGGTTCTAAATTCATTAAACTTTTTATATAATTTACTCGTTTATTAATATATTTTATTGCAATGTTTTTATATATATCGAAAATAATAAATTTTATCTTATCTGTAGTTAAATTTTCTGGCATATAAAACTTAGTTCCATCATATCCGTAATCATCACTATTATGAGATGTACCAATAATTGGAAATTCCTTTCCTAGAAGAGTTATTTTGGATCCATATTCAAATATATTATTTGTTTTATAAAGTTTTCCAATTTCTTGAAAATTCTTCTTTTGTTTAGTTTGTGTTTCGATTATCCAATTTTCTTTCTCCTTATAAAATTTATCAATTCGAGAAGCTGGCGTTCCAATTGGTGCACGTACCTCAATAGATCCATTGAACTTTACACGGATGCAAATCGTTTTTCTAGAAGTGTATTTCACATTATATGGTAGATTCATGTATTTTCTCCTGAGTTAGTGTCTTACTCCCGCCGTCTAACACCTACGGCGTTTGAGGTGGGACCTTCTTGGGAACTCAACTCACGGCAGGAAGTTTTACCAAGCTATCCCCCGTGCGTCCACGGTTCGATGTAATGCGCTATGAGGTGAGTATTCGAAGCCATTTGCACCGAATGCTGCGGCTTAGTTGATGTCTCTATGATGATGTGCGCCACAACTTCGCATGTCCACGACCTGCCTTTAATGTCAGTCTGTCGCTACATAGCCACATACATGACACAGTTTAGGACGAAAACTACTTATCAATCGTCAGAATTTTCCTTGTTTTGTCAACTTATATCCGAGGAAACCTAAACATTCCCCAGTCGTTGTCAGATACGCTTCTCCAAAATTCAGAGATTGCGCCATTCACCGCATATTTAAGTCCTCAATGCATACCACATCGTAACGTTCTATCCGTCTACTCTGCTTTTGAGGAAGTCTTTACAAGGTTAAATAAATTCTAATATTTAGTTTGGTAACAAAAAAAGCTGAACTTAATTTGTTTTATAAAAATCATAAACTCCGAATTTGTGGAGAAGTTTTCTTAGATTTGTGTCATCAGATCTAAGTATAAATTAATTATTTCTTTTTACTCTTAGGAATTAATGATTTCAAGAGTCCTTCTTCCGCATCAAAGAAAGCTAATAACTTTTTAGTATAATCTGTAAGCGTTCTATCTAAACCTTTGCCGCTTCTAGAAAATGAAACCTGTATTTCATTTAGTTCCTTTATCAGAGATTTAAATTCATCCACTATTTCAAACGAAAACAGGTCCGCAAAAAACTTCAAATTTATTTTGCTAAGCATATATTTTTTAATAATTTGCTTAATGAAAATTATAAATTTTTTCCCATTTAAAAATTCTTCAGAGTGCGTTATTACACCTTCATCAGTAGTCTCAAATGCTATTTGCTTGTATTGAATTTTCAAGTCTTCTCTTGCTATGTCATAATGACTTAAAACATCTTTTGGTTTATCACCTAAGTCTGTAGTAAAAATAAAGTAACTGCCCTGATATAATTTCATTTCTTTAACGAATTCTTCTTTTATTTGAAAATCAAAACCGATATCATCATCATGTTTGTTAAATTCAAAATATTTTGAGTAACGGTCAATTTCGTCATAATCAGGAAGAGAGTCAAAATCCGATAGCTCACTAGAGAGATAATTTAGATATGGGTCCATTTTAGCACAATAATTTGCGTTTACTTCTTGATCAAAATATATTAGTAACTTCCCAACAACACCTTGAATATTCATTTTTTCTTGAATGCAATATAACGCCTCATTTTTATTTAATTTATATTTATCTTGACATATATTTGAGATATGCTTCGATATCATTTTTTTTGATACATCAAATTGTGTAGGTAATATCAAAGTAAAATTATTAAAATTGGATTTGATTTTTGAAACATCGAAATCTTCAGGGTCTAAAGATTCACCATCTAATATAAACTTTACATCATTTATGTCATATCTTTTCATGAATATTTCTAGATCTGAAAAATTATCATTTTCAATTATGAAACCATCATGCTCATGATAGTAAATAGGCATTTTGGTTTCTTCATCACAAAAAATACTGAGATTACACGCCGACACAACTTCTTGTTTTTGAGCAAACATATATTCCCATTTATCATAGGAAGAAAATGATTTAACATCGTAACACAATAATTTACTAGTTTTATTAATAGCCCCCCACTTAGCAAAGAAATTATAAATACTAGCAAAGCTTAAATTACTAAGCAGATCTATTGCAGTTTCCTTTGTCATTTTAATATTTGAGTTTGGAACGTAAAGAGATTCTAACCATCCTTTAATATATTGAAAGCTTGATTCCCCCTCATCAAAAATGTATAGGCATAGCAAAATCAAATCCAATTCCTTAGAGCCAAAAACATCCTTAAGACATTGCGTTAATCCCATTTCGCTACAACATTTCCTTGCAACGTAAAAAAGTCCATAATTTTTAATATCAACAATTTCTACTTCTTTTAATTTGTAAATTGACTTAAAATAATTAGAGGTAGGCATCATTCTCTCAGTTTCTTCATCATAAATACCAATTATCATTTTGTCTTCGTATGCATTAGCTTCACTAGAATCAATATGCTTATAAACATATCGACACCCATCAATTTTATCATTGATAATTTCAATTCCATCAATTTTAGGAATTGCAACTAGCATTTGTGGTCTATTTTTTTTCGTTTCATATTATATCCTCGAAGAATAATTTTTTGAAATATTATTTTACATTAATTCTAATATTTAATTTTTAAGTGGTAAAAATGGGTGCTACAAAAAAGTTAATGTTTTGCTAATTTAAATAAATTCAAAAACTCAATTTCAATAAAATCAATCTGAAAAAACACCATTTTCAGTAGCTTTTTTAATAATTGACTGTATGAAATCCCAGAGCTTTGGTAATACATTTTCAATAGTCTTCATCCTATCAAAGACTTGTTTTGCTTTAACTTTCTTTTTAATCCACATTTCGCCATCTGTTTTAAAGTTGTTTATAAAAGGCTGCACTCTGTCTACAGCGTTTGCATACATAGCATCAGGTGTTTTCATTTCTTCAAATTCTTCCCATAGCTCTTTGAATTCAATAGCCTGATCGTGTGGTAATAAATTAAACAACTTGTCTGCGGCTAATAGCTCTCTTTCATACTTGCCTTTGTTTCCCTCTATATCATGCGCATATGTATCACCTGCATAAATTTCTATTAAATCATGAATAATTGCCATTTTTACAACCCTATTTAAATCAACTCCACTAACACTGACGTGTTCAAATAAAATGATTGCCATCAAGGCAATATGCCAAGAATGCTCGGCATCATTTTCAAATCTGGATTTGTCAATTAAAAGTGTTTGACGAAAAATGGTTTTCATTTTGTCAGCTTCAATTAAAAATTCTAGTTGCTTAGATAATCTCTCATCCATACTTGCTCCACCTATATTATAGCACAAAATGTTTAATTACTTTAGATATTTAATTTTCAAATATGTCATATTATAAAATTTAAATTGATATGTGTAAAATGCCTGCTTTAACTAAAAAACTCATCTTTTTTTGTTAGCTTTTTTTCATTTTGGTGTCCTCCTAATTTGTGTTTTTATTATACCTACTCCTCCTCGATTTACACAAATTAATATACACTCCCTAATATCAAACTTTAAAAATTAATTATAGCTTTCTAAAAATAAATGTTTTTTAAAATGCGTAGGTAGTAATTTTTCATTGATTTATTTTCACTCATTGTTATTAGATAGAGTCATTATCACAAAATTGATCGCTTTTAGATATTAAAATTTCCCCTTCTAGGATTGCTTTGTTTATTAATTCGTCAATATTAAGTTTTTCTTCAAATTTAATTGCATTTTCTAAGGTAGGATGAATTACTGGCTTTTTAGGTAAAAAAACCGTGCAACAATCTTGAAATGGGCGTATGCTTATATCATAAGTCTCAATTTTTTTTGCAATTGAAATTATTTCATCCTTATCAAAACCTATAAGCGGTCTTAGTACTGGTAATTTGACCACAGAATTTATAACATTAATGCTTTCCATTGTCTGGCTCGCTACTTGCCCTAGACTCTCTCCAGTTATAATAGCTCCGCAATTTTTCTTATTAGCTAGACGCTCTGCAATTCGCATCATAAATCTGCGAAGTAGTGTTATTGTATATTCTTCGGGGCAATTATCACGTATAGCATATTGAATTTCAGTAAGTGGCAATGATGTAAGTTCCATAGATGGTATATAAGGATGTAATTTTTTAACAATATCGGTTACTTTCTGTAGTGCCAGCTCTCCTGTATGTGGATAACTATGATAATGAATGGCAAATATCCTAACTCCTCTCTTGGCCATTGTGTATGCTGCTACTGGGCTATCGATTCCACCAGACAGTAGTAGCATGCCTCTACCACCAGAGCTGTATGGTAGTCCACCAACACACATAATTTTATCAAAAAACAAGTATGAATAGCCATTTTCACGAATATCAACATTCAACTCAAAATCATAATTAAATAGATTCACTTTAAGCTCAGGTGCATGATTTAACATGTAAGCACCAATATCAGCGGCAATATCCATAGAATTTTTTAAAATGTGATTGTCTGCCCTCTTAACACTAACGCGAAACACTCCCGATTTAGGTGTAATGTCGGATGCGATTTTACAAATTTCATCAATGTTAGTCACAGTTTTTATTGCGTGGCTGATACTATGTAGGCCAAAAACCTTACTAAGCCTAGAAATTAAGTTAGCTTTGCAATTACTATCAAAGTCTTCTATATAGCATCTTGATCTACCATTAACAATTCTACAATTAATGCCATTAATTGCATTTTTAATATTTCTATGGAGTATCGACTCGAACCATGATTTATTATTTCCTTTAAGGAAAAGCTCACCATAGCGTATCAGTATTACGTTTTCATTTATCATCATATTTTGTCAACTCCTTGTAAATTTTCTTAAAGGCGTTAATAAAACCTTCAGCTTCTGTAAGTGTATTTTCGTGTGAGAAGCTTAGTCTGATGATACCTAGTTTATAGCTGTCTTGAACTCCTATAGCCTCTGCTACTCGTTTTGATTTTTTGCTAGATGAGCATGCACTACCCGTACCAACCACGATCCCTATATTTTCTAAGGCTCGTTGCATCACCTCGCCTCTAATCTTCTTTGAAGAAAATGTTAAAATGTATGGTGAGCACATTGAATCGGATAAAAGCTTAATTTCGGAAATTTGTAGTAGTGCATCCTTGATTTTTTCATTTATAGCTCTCACTAATTCATCTTTACTTGATAAATTATCAGTTCCAATCATTATGCTCTTACAAAAACTCATAATACCCGCAACATTTTCTGTAGATGATCTCAGTCCGTTTTCCTGTCCACCACCAAATAGGATTGGAGATAAAAACACTCCTTTATTTACATATAATGCACCAACACCCTTAGGTCCGCCAATTTTGTGTGAAGATAAAGTATACATGTCAACGTTTGTATTTCTTATATTTATAGGGATTTTTGTGAATGCCTGCGTACCATCACTATGAAAAACAATGCTTTTTTCAAAATTTTTAGTTATTTGACTTAAAACTTCGATGTCATTTATTCCGCCTGTCTCGTTATTTACATGCATTATAGAAACTAATGCGGTCTCTTTTGTTAATAGTTTTTCAAACATATCCATCCTGACTGTGCCAACTTCGTTTACAGGACATAAAACTAAATCATAGCCTCGTTGCTTTAAAATATTTGCAGTGTTATAAACTGCAAGATGTTCGGATGCCGATATTATAATGCGTGCGCCATGCTTCTTTTTTATACCAAGTAGTGCTAGATTATCAGCCTCAGTGCCACTCGATGTAAAGATAATATTACCATCTGCATTGAGTGATTTTAGTATATAATCTCTCACTCTCTGCATATCATTTCTAATTGCAATCCCCTGAGTGTACATTGCAGATGGATTATAAAAAAATGTTTCTGAATATTTTGCTAGCATTTCAACTGAAGCTTTGTAGCATCTAGTCGTAGCAGCATTATCGAAATAAATCATCAGCTCTCCTTATACCATAATCATATTTTGTGTATAAAAACCAATAAAAATCAAAATATCAACTTAAATTAACTGCATTTTTAATAATGTTCGTTCTCGATCCTAAATCTTTAATTTAGATTATTTAAAAATCAAAGATTCTTAAACTATCTAATTAAATTCAATCTTTAAACGCATTATAGCTTTTTTCATGCTTTTTATATTAATTTCATTTTTAACTTTTACAATAGTTTAAATTTAAAATTATGTTAAAGTTAAACATTAAAAAGATTAAACATTATTTTTAAAAATTAGACATATTAGTAAATTTAATTTTGTGACTATAAATATGAATTTAAGTTCACTTTATTAGATTTACTTATAAATTTCTATTTCGCTGTTTACCCTATTTAATACTTTTAACACTCATGAATAATTTTTTATTATTTTAACTAAATATAACTAAATCTAATCTTAACATTTCTATTTAGACTATATTATAATTTATTAATTTTAGCAGGGAATTTTTTTGGTTTTGTATTAAGACTTTTATAATTTAGTATTATTTAGTAACAAGTTTTTTGTTTAAAATCCTTTAGCACTTAAATTAACGCTTTAGTGTAGCTATCGTAACAGCTGCATAGCCTTCATGGTAGGTACCACTGCGTATTGATTTTATTGCATAATGTCCCTTTAAAAAATGTTGAACCGCCTCTCTTAAGCGTCCCGACCCATAACCGTGAATGATCTTTATTTCATTTACTCCTGATAGTATAGCATTGTCAATATATGAATCTAATTCAGATTCCGCTTCGATTGATGTTTTTCCAATGAGATTAATCTCAGGAGAGAAACTCTCGTTTCTAAAGGTATGTCCTATTTGTAGTGTATCTTTTTTCGTAGTGTCGGTTTGTGATTTAACCTTAATCAATTCACTTAATTTAAAATTCGATTGCAGTTTTCCCATTCGAACACTTGCAGTATTTTTATCGACATTTGTTGCTATAACGATCCCTGTCACGTTTAATGGCTTTATCAAAACGCTGTCAGTTATTGAAATATCCCCATCATTTAAATTTTCAAAACTATCATATTCATTATCATCATTTGAAACAAACTTATTAAGTGATTTTTTTAACGTTCTAGCCTTGAAAAGATTTTTCTCACTTGGATCTTCTAAAAGAGCCTTTAAGGTGTTAATGATTTCATTTGCATCATACATTGCAATATCTACAAGGCGTTTAGTTTCACGATGAACATTTGAATTAATTGTTTCCCTTTGTAAAAACAACTTTCTCTTTTCTTCGTTAACTTTTTTTAGCTCGTCATCTACCTCTCGCAATCGCTGGCTCGTTAATTCTTCGTTTTCTAGTGCTTTACTTCTAAGTGCGTCAAGTGCGCTTAAAACGTTTTTTAATTCAGTACTCCCTTTGTCAATTTGCGACTTAGCGTTATTTATAATTTTCTCTTTTAAGCCAAGCTTTTTTGCAATTAAAATAGCGTTTGAAACACCAGCTGTACCGATAATTAGTTTGTAGGTTGGATTATAAGTAATAGGATTAAAGTCCATACTTGCATTTTCTATACCATCTGTGACAATGGCAAATTCTTTCAATTCGTTATAATGTGTAGTTATAATAGATCTACAACCAACATCCTTTAAATATTTACTAATACTAATAGCTAACGCTGCGCCTTCTGACGGATCAGTACCACCACCTAATTCGTCTAAAAGCACTAAGGATAGATTACTGACATTATCAATAATCCCTACGATATTTGCAATATGGGAGGAAAACGTTGAAAGGTTTTGTTCAATGCTTTGCTCATCACCAATATCGCAAAAAATATTATCAAATATGCTAAGCTCTGCCTCTCCTGCTGGCACAAATAATCCAGCCATTGCCATAAGAGTAAAAAGACCTACTAACTTTAGTGATACAGTTTTCCCTCCAGTGTTTGGACCTGTAATAAAGAGCATATTAAATGTTTTACCTAAATTTATATTAATAGGGATCACACGGTCAGATGAGATCAGTGGGTGTCGTCCTCTATAAATATTGATAATTCCCTTATTATTAATTCTTGGCATAATTGCATTAGTAGAAATAGCATACTTAGCTTTAGCAAAAATCCCATCTAGTCTTACAGCATTCATAAACGCTAATTCAATATCTGGAGAATTCCGTCTGATTTGAATAGTAAATTCGCGTAAAATTCGTTCAATTTCTTCCTCTTCTTCTAGGCGATAAAGTTTCAAAACATTGTTCATTTCCACAATCGGCATTGGCTCAACATAGTAAGTTTGGCCAGAAGAGCTCTGATCATGAATAAGTCCTGGAATCATACCTTTGAATTCAGCTTTTACTGGTATTACAAACCGGTCTGCTCTAATTGTCACAATATTATCTTGAATATACTTTGAATATGTTGTGGTGTTAATATAGGAATCAAGTTTTACCTTAATTTTTTCGCTTTCTTTTCGGATTTTCATGCGAATTGTTCTAAGCGTAGGCGATGCATCATCGCTCATTTCACTTTCCGAAATAATTGCACTTCTTATCTCCTTTTCTATGGAAGGATCTAGACATATACATTTAGCAATATTTTTTAAAAGCAGTATATCATCACTAAGTATTTTTAAAATACTTGCTTTGATGTTTAAGGCTGATCGAAAAAATGATGCTATTTTTAATAGTTCACTCATATTAAGAACTGACATTATTTCAGCCTTCTTAATAATTGGTGTAATATCATCAAATGAAAAGTTAGGATTTGTTGAATATTCAGATTGACATTTAACGCTTTCGGCTACCTCTGTTAATAAGTTATTAATATCAGACAAATCAGTTTGAATCGCTAACTCTAGCGTTTTCTCCTTCCCCGAAAGAGAGTGAGCATAAAAAGCAACAGCGTTTAAAATCTTATTAAATTCTAGTGCATATAAGGATTTTGCTTCCATTTTACCTTAGCTTCCCACCAATTTTACTTAAGGAAAGAATGATATCATCAATAGATATGTTAATCTCAGCGTCGGTTAAGGTTTTTTCATTGCTTTGAAAAACTAGATTGAATGCTATGCTTTTTTTGTTATCCCCAATCTGCTCACTAGTATATACATCAAATATATCACAGCTTATTAGATATTTTCCCCCTGACATTTTTACAGTAGATATTATCTGAGAAGCGTTTATATTTGAATCAACAATGATTGCGAGATCTCTCTCAATTGACGGATACTTAGATACACTCTTAAACATAAATTCTTTACCACAATCTTTAATAATTGGATATACTGCGATCTCAGCTAAGTGAACCTTCTTATTAATGTTATAATTTGCTCCAACGCTTTCACTTATCTCGCCTATAAAACCAATTATATGGCCTGTGCTTTTTTCCTTAATTTGCGCACTGCGCCCAGGATGGAAAAATGGAATTTTATGAGCTTCAAAACTTACTTCAACATTAAACAAATCATAAATGTCTTCTACTATTGCTTTTATTGCGTAAAAATCATCATTTATACTACCAACTATAAGTTTATATCTCTCAGCAGTGTACTCTAGTGTAATAGGTGTGTAGGTTTTTGCAATTTCAAATAATCTGAAATCCTTATTATTTCGCTGATGGTTTAATGAAATGCTTTTCATCATTTCATGAACTAAGCTCGTCCTCATTATTGAAAAGTCTTCACCTAACGGATTAAGTAGTTTAACAACATTTCTAAACTCATGATCTATAGGAAGCTCTAGTAAATTAAAGCTCTTAGGAGTCGTAAATGAATAGGTTAATATTTCGTATGCGTTATTTTTAACTAATTCTTTTTTTAATGTATTTATTGCTTTTTGCTTATTTGTAAGACTAGAAGCCTTATAGTTTCTTACTGGTGCACGATAATTACTCACAACCTCATCGTAGCCTAAAAATCGTATTACCTCCTCAGCAAGATCATTAACTCCAACAATATCAGGTCTGAAGTCAGGAACAGAAGATACACAAATATCTGGAGGTTTATCTTTAAGTGCTGTTGTTATACCTAATTTGTTTAGTGTTGTCTTTATTTTTACATGAGCTATATCCGTTCCCAAAATGTCATTTATATCATCATATCTATACTCAATATCAAAGTATTCATCTTCTGGGTCTGGATAATTATCACTGATGTTATCAATGACCGTTCCCCACTTATATTTATTAATAAGATCAAGTGCTTTTTTAATTCCAATTCTTTGTGAAAATGAATCAATACCCTTTCCAAATCGCGCCGAGGAATCAGAATATAATCCTAATGCCTTTGATGTGGCTCTTATAGAGTCTCGTTTAAAGTTTGCAGATTCAAATACAATAGTCTTGGTATCATCAGTTATAGAATAATTTTTTCCACCCATAACACCAGCTATTGCCATAGGCTCTTCACTATTTGCTATCGTGAGCTGATTACTTGATAGTGTATATTCTTTATCATCTAATGCTAATATTTTCTCACCATCTTTTGCTCTTCTGACAATAATTTTTCTTCCCTTAATTTTATCTAAGTCAAATGCATGCATGGGTTGTCCCATGTCATATAGCACATAATTAGTGATATCGACAATATTGTTAATAGAACGAATTCCTACAGCTCTTAACCTATTTCTAATGAATTTTGGTGATTTAGTAATAACTATATCTTTAACAACCGCCGCCATATACCTAGGACAAAGCTCAGGAGCTCGGTTTTCTATTTTTATATATTTTGAAACATTAATTGATTCATCTGCGTATAAATCTTCATACTCATGAACAATTATTTTTAAGCCCTTACCATTAACCGCTGCTACCTCTCTAGCAATTCCATAAATACTGTTAGCATCAATCCTGTTAGCAGTGACAGCAATATCCAAAACTATATCGTCAAATCCAAAAATTTTATTTACATCTGTTCCAATGCTAGTAGTTTTATTTAAAATCAATATCCCATCAGCGGATGCGCCTTCATAATCAGCTTCTGTTAATCCTAACTCAGCTCCAGAGCAAAACATCCCCTCGGAAAGCACTCCTCGTATTTCGCCAGCATTTATGACTTTTGAATTAGGAAGAACAGCACCATCTAAAGCTACTGGCACAACATTCCCTACCTTAATATTCGTGGCAGCTGTAATAACCTGAATTTCCTCATTATTATCAATTCTAACCTTGCATATTTTCAATTTATCTGCATTTGGATGCTTATAAATATTTAAAATCTTGCACGTTACTACGTTTTTTATTTTCTCGCTAAGATCAATAATGTTCTCAACTTCAAACCCACAAGAAATTAACGCTTCAGCTAACTCCTTAGGTGAATTGTCAAAATTAACATAGTCTTTAAGCCATTTTAATGGTACTAACATTGAATATCTCCTCTATCTAAATTGTCGTAAAATACGAATATCGTTATCAAAAAGCAATCGCATATCATGTATTCCAAACTTAACCATCGCTGCGCGCTCAACTCCTATCCCAAATGCAAGTCCAGAATACCTAATATCAATATTACATTCCTCAAGCACTAGAGGATGCACAATTCCAGCCCCTAGTAATTCAAGCCACCCTGTATTTTTACAAAGTTTACAGCCGTTGCCTCCACATTTAGGACAACTTAAATCAACCTCTACACTAGGTTCGGTAAACGGAAAGTAAGATGGTCGGAATCTAATTTTAGTTTTTGGTGAGAAAAAAGCTTTAGCAAATGCTTCTAAAATTTCCTTGAGATCATAAAGAGATATGTTTCGATCTATCAACAAACCTTCAATTTGGTGAAACATTGGACTATGTGTTGCATCATCATCGGGTCTATAAACCTTGCCAGGGCATATGATTCTTATAGGTGGTTCTTGTAGTTTCATAACATGTACTTGAACGGCCGATGTTTGTGTTCTTAGTAAACGATTTTTGGATATATAAAAAGTATCAGAGCTGTCTCGGGATGGATGGTCACTAGGTATGTTCAAAGCAGAGAAATTGAAATATTCAAATTCAATTTCAGGTCCGTCTTCTACACCAAAGCCTAAAGAAAGAAAAATATCTATTAAGTCATTTATGATAATAGAAATTGGGTTTAGCCCGCCTTGTCTGTTTGATTTTTTTGATAGAGTTACATCCAGTTGCTCTTCTAAAATTCGTTTTTCCTTTTCAGACATAGCAATAATCGACTCAACAGTATTTATCTTGTTTTCAATTCGGATTCTTGCATCGTTTATATATCTTCCAGCCTCAGGGCGCTCACTAGGTGGAATATCCTTGAGTGATTTTAAAACTGTAGTTAGTTTTCCATTCTTCCCTAAATACTTAACACGAATTGCATTGATGTCTTGTGAATTCTTACAAGAATTAACATCAGCTATGCATTCCTCTTCGATAAATTCTATATTGTACATACGCACATGCTCCAACGATTTAAATTTACTTCATTATATCACTTTTAAGTAAAAAACTAAACTTTTCACATTTAAATTGTAAGTTTTTCTATAATTTGGTTACGGTTCATACACCAACTGAATTAATTGTTAATGTTGATAAATGCAAGACTCATTTCTTAAATTGCTATTTAAAAGTGCTTTTTCTACATTAGATCCCTTACTCCTGTGTCTTTTCCCGCTAAAGTGCAGACCCTTTTTAAATATCATCCAAATGATGGACAGTGACCCATGTTTTTCGATATGTGGTGTGAACAGTAACTAATTTTGTATTGAGTTTAATATAAACTAATCTTTGAAACAATGTTTTTCAATAAGTATACTGTATTCTATAAATGGTTCGACTGTCAAAATGTAAATTTAGATTATTGTGTTAATCTAATGATGTGAAAATTGTTTTATAGACATAATTTATCGAGGTTTAATGCGGAAATTAAAAGAAAATACAGCAGTTTTCGTCATCAGAGAAGGGGTTTTTGATTAATATTGCAACGTATGTGTTTTGACGGTCAAGCCATAAATGGATAGAAGGGTTTTTTAAAAACGAAGATTTTTTCAATATTTTCAATGTTTCAATATTTTGTGTGTAAAAAATGTTTTTTAGCTCATAAAGGTTATATTATATTACGAGTGTATATTATATTTTTAAACTTTAGTATAGATTTAACTAAACTCTAAAGAGACATACCGATACTACACATAGTCTACTTAGAAGTTGTATAACTTTTTTGGTTTGTTAATTTTATAAACTTTAAGTGGATATTTAATTAAACTAAATTTAGCGCATAAATAATTTCACCATGTACGCATTGAATCTACTGTATCTATTAGATTTATCATCTCTAGAGAATAGAAAATATCTTCTAGTAATCACAAATTTCTTTTCTTTCTTGCAAATGCATTCATTTTTCTTTTCGATTTTATTAAGGGTTTTAATCAAATTACTTAGCACCTTTCTTACATTCCCTTTTTTATCACAAAGTCCGCATCTATAAAAATGTTCATAAGTCTTTTAATCGAATCGATCTCACTATATCCTGCTTTTAATATACCTTATATGTGAAAAGCAGTAACAGGTTTGGGAGTGCATATTATTTTGTATAAATTGAGCCCTGTGGGATTTATGTAATTTCATTTTAGCATATTTCTATATATCAACACTTAATCATTTTTTTAACCATTATGTTTTTATATATTTTGGCATTTTTCGACAAACACATTAAAAATTCAAATGTTTTAAGATGATAAAATGTTTTAGGGACTTTAGTAATGGGCCGAAGAATTGTGATAACATCTGGCAAGGGTGGAGTTGGTAAGACTACTGTTACTGCTAACTTGGGTTTAGCACTTACATTTACAGGTGCTAAAGTTGTGGTCGTAGATGCTGACATAAGTCTAAATAATTTGGATTTAGTTTTAGAATTAGAAAACCACGTTATATATGACATTGGAGATTTAATAGCTGGTCAATGCACTATTAAAGATGCAATTGTTTCTGACTATAGAAATGAAGGATTGTTTTTATTACCATCTAGTAAAATAAGCTTAGATAAAATGACCTTATACCAATTCTCATCTGTAGTTTCTGAATTATCAAACATATTTGATTACGTACTTGTTGATTCACCAGCAGGCATTGATAACGGCTTTCACATATCCGTTCAATCGTGTCATGAGGCTATTATTGTGACAACTCCACACATTAGTGCACTTAGAGATGCAAATAAGGTTGCAAATATAATTACACAATATAGACTATCAAATGTTAATCTTGTTGTAAATAGAATTCGAGCTGATATGGTTCAAAATGGCAACATGATTGAAGCTAAAGAAATATCTGAACTACTTAGAATTCCATTGATTGCAACACTACCTGATGACGATGAAATTTCGATAAGTGGCCTAATTAAAAATCCGAATGGTGCTAGGATAACTGAAAAGGCTTATAAAGCGTTTGCAAAAAACGTTTTATTAAACTCACATGAGCTTTATGATTGCGAGAAGCAAGGCGTAAGTATTTTTTCAAGATTTTTTAAAATTAAAGGAAAAAAATGAAATCAAATAATAGCAGAACATATTCTAGACTTAAAATAGTACTTTCTAAGGAAAAAACCATTCCAGATGGATTATCAGAAGCATTGTCATATGATATACAAGAAATACTTAGTAGCTACTTTGAGTATGATATTAAAAATCAAACAATTGCTTTTGAGGAAAGCTCAGATGGTTTTTTAACAGTTATTATAAAGACGCCAATAAATAGAATTAAAAATATCAAATTAATATAACGATTTAACTTTAATTAAAATTTAATGGGGAGTGTATATTAATTTATGGTTCGACCGTCAAAATGCATATTTTGCGGTTTATGTGGCGATTTTTGGGATTATGTCGCGCAACTTCAAATTTCAAAGAATGGGTAGGGATTTCTTGTAAATTTGTA
>JAITQU010000097.1 GCA_031288735.1 Christensenellaceae bacterium | reverse complement strand
GGTTTTAAACCCCGGCACTTTCAGCTAGTCAATCGGGATATCGTCAGACCACTCGTTTCCATCATCATCAACAATGGCACCGGACGACGGAGTTGCGCCCGGCACCACTGCATCTATTTTTTTTCCAACACTACCAGACAACCTACCAGACACTCTACCTTTTTTTTTATCAGACACAGAATCTTTTTTTACATCGGCATAAACAACAGCTCCACTAATATCTTTAACATCAGAATAAACGCCAGAACCGTCGCTATCCAAGACTGCGTCAGCAATGCTCCCGTTTTGCCCGTCCCCGGATTGTTTTCGTACACAAACCACACCAAACCCACCAACCCGCCTAACACTACCAACATTATTATTCTCGACATCTTTTACCTCCGTTTTCCTGTTATTATTCGACACCATATTTGATCCACATCCTGCTGTATGTACACCACTACCACCGCTAGTATTGTTATTTCTAATACCACCACCGACGCCAGTACCAGCATTATTATTTGAAAATAATTCATTTTTTTTACACTCCTCTTTTTTTTCTGTTTCTACCACCACATGCTTACCAGTATTCCTATCACTATCACAGCCACCAGAAATATCACCACTATTCCTATCACTATTCCTATCGTTACTATTAGTTCCATTTTTTCCTCCCTGCACTACCTTTCCTCCCACCATTACTTTACTATCACATTTACTAGCCTCGTTAACATCAAACCCAACGCCTGTATCGCCATGTCGGCTACTACTAACGTCACTATAAGAAACATCAACCACTCCATTATTCCTGAAAACTTTAACCGCTTGACTTTGCTTTTCATTTTCTATAACCTCTCCGTTATTGTTTTTATTATCTACATAATCTATAACATCACCTTGTCCTTGACCTACTTGACCTTGTTCCAGCACCGCTTGATCCTTCTCTATCGCAGTCTGCAAATCTAAACTCATTATGCCCCACTTGCTTATCAATTGTTTTAACAAAGTTTTAAACGCCATAGCATCAAAATCTTTAGACCAAAATGAATGTTTCTTGTTATAGTGTTGGTCTGACCTGTAACTTTGAGAATACTTATTAGCGTGCAATTCCATCTTTTTACGACTCCAATACATGGTCTTTTTAAACCCGTTGAGATACTCAAAAAACGCATAATATCCGATGGTGTCTGTTTCTTCCCTTATGGAATCGTCTTCAATTAAGTTGACTTCAATCTCTTCATTGAGCGGATCGTACTTTATGAGTTCGCCAGCTTTAATCGCCAAGACGTTTAACTTTTTATAAAACCCAGACCGAATAGCTAACTGTATGAAACCTTTATATCCCATCTGGAACTGTGCTTTTTTGTTATACGGAATAATATAAAACTGCCCCAAAGACTGGCTGGGGTTTAAATTTAAAGAAGCACCGACCAATCCGGCTGCAAAAACTGTGTGGTTTTCACAATCTTGCAAAAGCGGATTCTGCGAGACCGCCGAAACTAAAGAAGTAATAAAAGAGCTGCGTTTATCACTGTCTAACATCTTATTTATTCTGTTTCTGATATCCGGGTTCGAAATGAATTCCGAAAAAGTAGGCTTCCTCTTACCAGCCGGGTTTAATGTGTTTGTTACTTCCATTTTTTGGGTTCTCCTTAGAAAAATTAGAAATCCCAGTGCTTTGAAAAGCACTCGTCTCGCATACAAAAGGGACAATTTTAAGGACGAGACTTCCTCTTTGAAATATTCCACCTTTCCTTTAATTCCACCTTTTTTAAAGGGGGTGGGCAGGACACGCACGGCCGGGGGTTTTAATTCCTTCACGACCACGACCACGACTTGAAAACTGCATGAGAAATCCCGCACTCTATCGAGTGCTGTCCCTTTACAAAAGGGACAATAACTACCACGACTTGAACTTACAAAATGAACAATTTTAAGCGGTAGCCATTCCATTTCAGACACAAAGATCTTTACCTGCAGTTTATATAACGCGCATCCTGTGCTTTTTTACTATCAAAATGGCTACCACCCAACTAATTCGCTATATACCCAAATCTGCACTTAGCGAATCAATCAATCGACTTAAACCATTTATGTATAACTTAATATTTGGAACAAGTACGTTGCCATCTAATAATCCCTCCGCATTAATCAACGCACTCATCATGTCTGCCATGCTTAATTCCAGGTCAGAAATCGCAGTCTTAATATTATCTCTGTCCTCTATGCATTTTTGTATATATCCAGCGTTTTCCTCCTCTTCTCTGAATTTCTCAAGCCTTATGTATTCCGACTCTGTATCTGGAAAATTATTCATTTTTATGACTCCTTGTGAGGTTTTATTCCTCGAATATTCCACCTTTATTAAAGGGGGTGGCTGCTGCGATTTTACAGCGGCCGGGGGTTTTTATTTACCAAACGGCGATTGCCTTACAATTTTCATAGGCACCGATTCTCTTTTTACAAGACGCAACCGCTTAACTTCAATACCAAGACTACCGCAATAATCAAAAACTAACTGCAGCTGACTATCCGTACAAACCAACTTCAACGCATGCTCTAACTTCTCAGGAACCGGAACCGGCGGCGGCGCTTGCACTACCTGACATTCACCCTGCTTTCCAGACTCCACCTGCTTTCTATCCTCTGCCTGCTTTTGGACTTCTGACTGCTTAATCTTTTCCAAATTCGCATCTAACAAGCTCAACCGCTCTAATTCACGCAAAGCAAGAGCCGCATCCAAAGTTTCTATGTATTTATCCAACACCTGCTTTTTATACTTGGACTCATTTATTATCCCATCCAACGTTGTTAATCCAGATTTGAATGACTCTATCTTTTCTAACAGCTCTTTTTGAACAGCTTTAATGTTTACCGTGGCGTTCTCCCATTTCACATTGTAAATCCTCGCCAATGGCAAAAGCTCCGCATATTCTTTACCGATATTGTCAGCAAAAAACGCCTCAATCTCTAACCGCTTTGCTTCTTTCTTATTATTTTCATAAGATTTTACATACGCATAAATTTGGTTTATAGGACCTTCTAAAAGCTCAAATATTTCCTTTAGGTCTTGCTCAAACTTTTTGTAAGGCTCCAAATAATACTCTTTGATGTCTTTACGACGGTCGTCTATAGCATCACGAAAACGACGCAATGTAGCTAAATCAGACTTCGCTTCTTTTATTCTGGTGTCATCGTAAGTAGCTTGTCGATACTTCGCTAAATTCTCTAACAAAAATGCTACAATCTCGGATCTGTTAAACTTTACAGGCGCCAATTTTTCCTGTAGGTTCGTTGGATAAGTCAGTAAAAATTGCATGGTATTAGGTATCTCCTATTGTTTATATAGTGTTATATAAGTTTAAAAAAAGATTTTTAGCAAGTCTGCGGGG
>JAITQU010000006.1 GCA_031288735.1 Christensenellaceae bacterium | reverse complement strand
ACATATGCTGTCTCCTAATGAATAATGATTACGTCTATTATACAACAAATTTATGAATTTTAAAGTGCGATTCCTTTGCTAAAATAGTATGAGATCTTTGATCGCTAATCTTTATACTTTGGAATGCAAACATATCCAACTCGGCGATGTTATTAAAACATTGCCTTTTTTCATATGGGGTGTGAACAGTAACAAAAGTTTGTGTATCTGTAATAAAGAACAATGGCATCATTTGAAAACTAGTCCCAAATATGTTATACTTAGTGTAAAATTTCTTGCGAGAGTATGCAGAATAGACATTTGCAAAAATTAATCTCGATATCCGTTTCGATGATCGGTTTAATAGTCTGAGGTCGCATGAATGCGGTTCGGTAATAAATCATGCGCAGGAGCAGTTGCAGATATGGTTTTTCCATTAATTGGCGAAGTATCATTTAGAGTTCTGTAACAAATGTGGACGTTCAAACATAGTAGCCAATGTGAAAAATTCAATATTGTCGTTACGAACCCGCCATTTAGTTAATTTCGTAAGTTAGTAACTACAATAGTTGAAAAATATCCAAAAATGATTTTGGTTATTGGTGGTCAAAATGAAATCACTTATAAAGAGATTTTCACATTAATGAAATTTGATAAATTGTGGCCTAGTAATACCTAACACTAGAAAGGCATAATAAATAGTACTGGCATAAAAATGTCATCAGAAGAACTAAAATACGCTTTGCTTAAGTGAGAACAAGACTTTGAATTAACTCTAACTGATTTGACAAAGAAAGAGTAACGAAATAATCAATGAGTTCCAAACAGAAGATGAAATCGTAAATCTCGTTTGGATGGAAAGCCCCCAAAGGCGCACGGCAACTCCAAAACTAAAGTTTTGCATATTTCGAAAAAGTAACAAGTAAACATGCACAGCAGGTTCGATTGTCTCTCGTCACAGAAAAAAGAGCACTATTAACTTTCATTATTGACAATCCAGTGCACAAAATACTAAAAGAGGTGTGTAGGAGCTGTACAAAAAAAATGCCAGAAAACAAATGGCTTGAGAAAATACCATCGATTTTAGTCGAATATATCATGTGAATATAATACACATCACTGGACTAAAACGTACTAGATTGTGGGCAGAGTTAAAAATTCGGGAAACAATTTAAAAGATATATTGTAGAGAGCTGTCTCAAAATGAATGCGAAACGGTTAAAGTGGATAATCCAACTTAAAGTCTAAAAAAAAGATTTTTAGGTTGCCAACAACATGATTAAACACACAAACGACATGATTAATAAAAATTTCAAAAAATCCTACACAGTCTTAGCAATTTGATTTTGTGACACAATCACCATTATCGCCAAAAAAGTGACAAAATCCAAATTTAGAGACTTGGACATATAGTAAACCAATATTGTACCTACTAATCAATGTTGAGAGATGCAGAGATCTTTAAGGTTAAGTGAATAAATATTGCATATGGAAATATGCAAATAATGGAGTTAAATATGTATTATATTGGTATCGACATAGGTGGAACAACGATCAAAGCTGGGATAGTAAGCAAGTATGCTGAAATTTTAGGAACAGGTTCTATTCCTACCATTGCTGACGAGAAGTGCGATCAGATTATTACTGGCATAGTAAAGCTTTGTAGCAAACTCATACACGATTCGCATTTGTTTGTTAGCGATATTTACGGAATTGGGATTGGAATACCTGGTACTATAGATGAAAAAAGCGGGACAATAGTTTATTCTAACAATTTAGCAATTGAAAACATACCAATTGTGGAAAGACTAAAAAAACACACGCACATACCAGTACTTATTGGAAATGATGCAAATTGCGCTGCAGTTGGCGAGCGAATATTTGGGAATGCCAGAGGTAACGATAATATTATTTTCATAACGCTAGGCACTGGAATCGGAACTGGAATTATACAAGACGGAAAGCTCTTAACGGGAAGGTGTGGTGCTGGTGCTGAAGGTGGACATATGGTAATTTCTTGCGATGGTGAGAGGTGTACTTGTGGTCGCAAAGGTTGTTGGGAGGCATATGCGTCAGCAACTGCACTTATACGTATGACAAAAAAAGCTATTGAAAAAAACCCAAACGGAAAGCTTGCAGCTGTAGCAAAAGAGGAAGGTAAGGTTTCTGGTAGAACTGCTTTCAAAGCAGAAAAAATTGGTGATGGAGATGCTACAAACATAGTTAATGATTATATTAGGTATATTGCGGAAGGTATAATTAATCTCATTAATATTTTTCGACCAGAGAAAGTTTTAATAGGTGGTGGCATGTCAAACGAAGGTGATCATTTTATAGAGCGAATTGAAAGAATCGTGATGAAGGAGAGCTATGGCGGTGAGCGCAACCCACGTGTAATTGTAACCAAAGCTGGACTTCTTAATAATGCTGGAATTCTTGGCGCAGCATCGCTATGTATTCCAAGTGACATAAAAAGAGATGAAGAATTCTAATAAATGCTAAAGTCAGTCGTTATATCGAACTTGTAAATATGAGCTTAAATAGTAATGCGTTGACATTAATAAGAATAAATCAAAAAAGCAAGGTAATAATCTTACATGAGGTTGAGAAAGCGCACCACATTGCTTATGCCACCTACTGTGATTTATAAATCGAGTAATTATTTGATAAAGACGAAATTAAAGATGTGTGCATATAGATTCTAAAAAGTTTTTAACGATTATATATCACTAAAGAATGCACCACACTTCTATTAAAGCAAGAAAAAGTTATACAATAATATCAAAAGCATTTAACTAAAAATATTTTAGATGCTCAAGTGCATATAAGCTTGTAGCAATATACGATAAAAAAGGGCGCAAATAAAAAGGCTTTTAAAAATGCTTGAGTATCGATTTAGTCAAGCAAGAGATATTTAGCATTTAAGACTTAAATTTTAGCAGATGCTAGGGAGTATTAGTTTCTACAAATCTGTTGAAAAAATCGGTTTGTGTTTGCTTTTAATATGCTTAAAGAAAGTGTAAGCAAGTGATGATAGTAAATACGAGCTGTAGTCTCAAGTCAAACATCAGAAATGAGGCACTTAACTTAAAAAGGATTCAAACTTTAGAGAGGGATTGCGCTAACTTCAAACGAAGCCATCGAAATTGTAATGCAGAGTATATTTGTCCAAATATACATCGCTTTCAAGGATCGATAACACACATAAATCGATTGCAGACATAACGACAATATTTCTACTTGTGGAAAGCACTTAAATATGCGTAAGAGTTATTGTAATAATGAAAAAAACCACACTCGTCTGAGTTGTGTAACCAACAGAAATTCAAGAATTTAGCATCAAATGTAAATTCAAAAGAGGGGGACAATATGATAATAGCAATAGGTTGTGATCATGGTGGTATCGCACTAAAGGATACAGTAATAAGTGCTGTGAATGATAAAGGATATCAGTATATTGATTTTGGAACGTATGACAATGCATCAGTTGATTATCCAGACTATGCTGAAAAGGTGGCAAAGGCGATTTTGGAAGGAAAAGCTGACAAGGGAATCCTGCTTTGCGGAACGGGAATAGGCATATCCATAGCTGCTAATAAATTCCGAGGCATACGATGTGCGCACGTGACGGATAAATTTTCAGCAAGAATGTGTGTCGAACACAATAACGCAAACATAATTGCACTTGGTGCCAGAATAACTACATCAGAGGATGCCTACGATATAATTGCCAAATACCTATCCTCAGTTTTTGATCCAACGAGTGGTAGACATGTAGCAAGAATTGAGAAAATAACAAGTATTGAAAACCAAACCTTGAAAAACTAGAGCATGCAAATTCTTGCGTAATATCTAATTGATTGCATAGTTACAAAGGATCGAATCAAAAATAATCCATCGTCTTAAATAGTCGGAATGTCTTTGGGAGTTATAATGAAAAGGGAATTAAATTCCACACAACTCGAAAATAGAAACGCAAGTATTCAGCATATATTTAAGCTTAAGCCTGTTTTAAAAGACTATATTTGGGGCGGGGAAAGACTTAAATGCGAATGGGGTAAAGAAGGAGAAGCTGATAGAATTGCTGAAAGCTGGGAATTATCAGCATTTCCACAAAATGAAAGTTGTGTAGATAATGGTGCTTATAAAGGATATACTATCAGTGCATTAGGGGAAAAGATCCCCAACATATTTGGTGAAAAGGTCAGAGATTTAAGTTGTTTTCCACTACTTATAAAAATAATAGATGCCTGTGGAGATTTATCAATTCAAGTTCATCCTGATGATGATTTTGCACTAAAAATCGAAAATCAATTAGGCAAATCAGAGTCTTGGTATATAGCATCAGCTAGTCTGGGTGCTAGTATTTACCTAGGATTCAATAGAGAAGTTACAAAAGATGAGCTTCGCTCTGCTATAGAAAATAATAATCTTTGCACACTGTTAAATCGAATAGAAGTTTGTGAAGGAGATTTCTTCTTCGTTCCTGCTGGCACTGTTCATGCCTTGCTTGCTGGTGTTACAGTCGTGGAAATTCAAGAGAGTAGCTCTCTTACATACCGAATTTATGATTATGGTCGCATAGATAAAAATGGTAACTCTCGAGAGTTACACATAGAGAAAGCATTGCAAGTAATTGATACTAAAAAGTTAGATGTTTCTCAAAAAACACATGAATATATATATGAAAACCAAAACAGGTTACGAAAACTTGCTAGTACGCGTTTTTTTACAGTAAACGAGATTCTTGTATATGGGTCTTATCAAATAGGAAAAAAAGACACATTTGTTACGTTGACTGTTGTTTCAGGTGTTGGATGCATAGATAATGAAAGCATCAAAAAAGGAGATACAATTTTAATTTCCGCAGACTATTTTGCAACAGTTAAGGGAGATGGTTTATTATTTATTGAAACAAATTTTTAAAAAACGGTAGCAATATCTGGGAATAGCTCGACAATAGATTAAGAAATCGCTGATGAAAGGATACGATATTGTTTATGTTTTTTGAATGTCAATATAGGTTGAATATATTCATGGTTTTCTATTGTTGATATGCAACTAAGGTTACATCATGTGAGAAAATCTTAAGTAGCTTATATGAAAAAAACGCTTGATTTAAATCTAGGAAATATGGCAGTGTATAAAATTAAGGAGAAGAAATATGGTAAACATACTGATAGCTGGTGTCGGTGGGCAAGGAACACTTGTAGCTAGTCGCATATTAGGAAACTATGCCGTTTTAAGAGGAATGGATTGTAAGTTAAGCGAAATTCACGGCATGTCGCAACGAGGTGGGAGCGTTGTAACACATGTAAGAATGGGACAAGATATAGCTTCACCCGTTATTTCTGAAGGTGAGGCGGATTACATACTGGCATTTGAAACGCTAGAGGCGTTGAGATGGCAACACTACTTAAAGGCTGACGGACATATTTTAATGAATAAACAGCAAATCATGCCAATGCCAGTTATTATTGGTGCTACTAAATATCCTGAAAATATAGGAGAAAAGTTAAATTCTCTTGAAAAAAAGCATATTCAAATAGATGCGCTAGGATTAGCAAAAAAAGCAGGCAGTGAAAAATGTGTCAATGTAATTATGATTGGTGCTTTAGCACGTCTTATGGGAATCAAATATGATGAAATAAAGGAAGCTATTATCACATCAATTCCACAAAGACTTGTGGCAATGAATATAACGGCATTGGATTTAGGTTATAGTGCAAGTTGATAGGAATAGTTTTTAATTCAATAAATGTGGCAAGTTAGTTAAATTGGTTACGAAAATTCAGGAGGAAGATATATTAATGTTCTATGAGCCAAAACAAGAATGTTTATCGAATAATGAGAAACGGGCCTTACAGTCAGAACGATTGATCGATACCGTTAAAAGAGTATATGAAAACGTTGCACCATATCGTGCAAAAATGGACCAGGCAGGTGTAAAACCTAGTGATATAAGAGGCATAGAGGATATAGTTAAACTTCCATTCACAACTAAGAAGGATCTAAGAGAGAATTACCCATTTGGAATGTTTGCATCACCTCAGAAAGACATAATAAGGATTCATGCATCTTCTGGAACTACTGGAAAGCTAACAGTAGTGGGATATTCGAAAGCAGATATTGATCTGTGGGCAAGGTGTTGTGCAAGAGGACTTGCAGCAGTTGGTGCTACACAGGAGTCCGTATTACATGTTGCATACGGGTATGGCCTTTTTACTGGGGGCTTAGGAATGCATTATGGCGGTGAGCTAATGGGGCTTACGGTAGTTCCAGTTTCTTCTGGCAATACTGCACGACAGTTGACGTTGCTAAAGGATTTCAAGGCAGATGGGATCTGTTGCACTCCTTCGTATGCTGTGTTTCTTGCTGATGAACTTATAAAAGCTGGTTTTTCAGCAAAAGATCTTAACCTTAAATGGGGACTTTTTGGTGCTGAACCTTGGACTGATGAAATGCGACGTGAAATCGAAGAGAAGTTAGGTCTTAAGGCATACGACATATACGGTCTGTCGGAGATTTCTGGACCAGGAGTTGCATCAGAATGTGAATTCCAGAGAGGATCTCATATCTGGGATGATTATTTCTACCCAGAAATAATTGATATTGATACATTACAACCATTACCTATAGGTGAAAGAGGAGAGCTTGTATTCACAACGCTAACAAAAGAAGGCATGCCATTAATTCGTTATAGGACACGAGATATTACAGCTCTAGATGATTCTCCATGTCCATGTGGGCGCACAGGAGTAAGATTAAATCGCATAAAGGGCAGATCTGACGATATGCTTATTATAAGAGGAGTAAATGTCTTTCCGTCACAGATCGAAAGCGCAATCATTAATTCTGATGAACGAATATCAACACACTATCACATAGTAGTAGACAGGATAAACAACTTAGACACAATGGAAATTATGGTTGAATTGCGAGACGATGCGCAAATAGATCAAATTAAAGAAATTGAAGATATTAAGAAGAAACTAACATCAGATATTACTTCAGCAATAGGGATATCTGCAAATGTTAGATTAGTCTCTGGTGGTAGCATTACAAGGAGCGAAGGAAAAGCAAAACGCGTAACAGACAACAGGAAATATTAAATGCTTTTAGTTTAGATGTTAAAATTTAGTGCTATAGCACAAAGAAAATAATAAAGTTCCATACGGAGGAAATAAATGTTAGTCAATCAGATAGCCGTTTTTTTAGAAAACAGGAGTGGCAGAATAGCTGAATTTTCACGAGTGCTTTCGGATGCTGGTGTAAACATTCAAGCAATGTCAATAGCCGACACAGAGGAGTATGGCATTTTACGTGCCATAACAGATGACAATGAGAAATCTATCAATGCGCTACGAAAAAATGGATTCAATGCATCCTCAACCGATCTTGTAGGGTTTAGTGTTGAGGACAAGCCAGGTGAAATGTTTAAAGTGTTGGACATACTTGAAAAGGCTAAAATAAATATTGGATATTTATATTCATTTGCAAAATCATCAAAGAAAAGTGCCGTGATTTTAATTAAAGTTGACGATAACGAGGGCACCGCATCTATTCTAGCGCAAAACGGAATTAATCTTGTAGATCAGGATATTCTATAACAATGTAATAAAAGAAAATAGAATGTTAAATTCGAGTTCACTAAATTAAAAAGCATATATATCAAAGTGGTAAAAAAACGACAGCTACATTTGCGGAATGCTCAAATGCGATTTAAGTTTTGATGCAAAATATTATTTATAATTTATTTGCTAAAACACAAAGTTTCAGCTTTTTTGAAGCAAACCAACGGTTGTCTACCAAAGTGAAAGTTTTAAATATTACCTTGCTTAAGTGATGCATAATTGCTTTTTAGATGAATTTGACGAGATTCCATTTTCAAATTACTGTGAAATGCCATAACTTTTGTTAAGAACAAATTTTGATTGCTTATGTAATAGTATGCATCTTGAGACATAGAAATATATGCTGCTAAAATATTTTTTACCATTATAGTTTGTATTGCCAACAATGTAATACACACCATATAATGGGCTAAATAATGGAAAGCAATATTGAAAACGGCAATGTTGAGCATGCAGGAAGGGACTGATGATTTTCAATCTATTAGGATTATCTAGTACGTAATCGTAAGTGCATATTGTCGAATGCTTAAACGATAAATTAGGATTCAACAAGTGAAGTATGTCAGTTTTTGAAAACGCAAAACAAAATAACCACGACTTTTTAAAAAGGAAATTTGATATGGGGAACAAGCAGGAAAAAGAACACCTGAGGAAAAACGCAAGATTGATTTTAGTTGCTAATAATGAAGAAAAAAGCGATACTATTAGGCAATTTATCATGAAAATGCCTCAATATCTGAGTGCGAAAGTCGTGTATTTATTTATGTCACTTCCAAACGAACCATCGACTAAAGAATTAATAGCCGAAATTCTTGGTGAAAAGATTGTAGCAATCCCAATAGTAGATGGGAAGGAAATAAAGTTTGCTAGACTCTATCCTAATATGCGTTTGGTTAGTAGAAAATTTAATATTATGGAACCAGAAAATATTGAAATTATGCATCAAGAGGCTGATATTATATTCATTCCAATGGTAGCTTTTGATAAAAATTTTGGTCGATTAGGGCATGGATATGGTTATTATGACAAGTACTTGAAAACCTTAAAGAGAGGAGTAAAAGTAGGATTAGCTTTTAGTGACTATGAGGTAGAAAACGTATTTTCAACAGATAATGATATAACTATGGACATAATAGTCACTGACGAAGGAATATTTGAAAGAAAAGGATAAACTATATGAGAGTTATTGCTGGTAAATACAGAGGATTTAATCTACGTAGTGTTGCAGGGGAAACTGTTCGACCTACAACTGATAGAATAAAAGAAGCAATTTTTAATTTAATTCAAGATGAGATTAAAAACGCAACTGTGCTTGATCTATTTGCTGGCACGGGTTCACTTGGCATTGAATCTTTATCAAGAGGTGCAAAGGAAACAATTTTTTGTGACAACTTTGCTGAATCAATAAAGGTAGTCAGAGCAAATCTTGATAAAGTTAAAGAAAAAGCTGAAGTTGTTGTCAGAGATTATAGGGCTGCATTATCGGAACTTGCTATGCGTGGCTATGTGTTTGATATTATTTTTCTAGATCCACCATACGGTAAGCATATTGAAGACGAGGCCTTACAGATTATAGCTGATAAAGAAATTTTGAATGCAAGCGGTACTATTATTCTAGAAAGAAAGCGTGGTTTGCCAGATTACAGCATACCACTTCCGTTTGCTGTAATTGATGAAAGAGATTATGGTGGTAGCACAATTTCAATTATAAGGAAAGCCACAAAGATAGCATTTACTGGAACATTTGATCCTTTTACTCTAGGACACAAGTATCTTGCAGAAAAGGCAGCTGATGAATATGATATGGTGTACGTAGCAATCTTAGTAAATCCAGACAAAAAGCCCATGTTTAGTATTGAAAAACGAATGAAATTTATCGAAAAATCGCTAAGATCGATTAAGAAGAAGGTAAAAATAGCGTTTTATGACGGATTAGCAATTGACTTTTGTAAACGAAATGGTATACAATATATTATCAGGGGAGTGCGCAACAATGAAGCCATGGAATATGAAGAGCAAATGGCGACTTACAATAGGACACATGGTGGCATAACAACGGTTATTGTTTCGGCAAAGGATAGCAATATAAGCAGTACTTTTGTCAAAGAGAAATTATTAGCTGGCGAAGATATTAGCGCATATGTTGACAGGGCCATAATTAAAGAACTCATGGTTGAGGGCAAAAGATGGAAGACATAGAAGATTTATTGCTACAAATTGAAGAAGAACTCGACAATGGCAAAAAAAGTTTTTTTGGCTCTGGGGTTACTGTTGACGCTGATGTTATTTATAACATCATCGATAAAATTCGACATGTACATTCAAGTGGTTCACAAAAGCCAAGAGGTACATTGTCTTCAATGGAACAGAAACATGCTGATGATATAATCAAAGCACAGAATATTGTATTGCAAGCACAACAACGAGCAGAACAAATTCTTGGAGAACATAACATTGTCTATCAGGCACAACGCGAAGCAGAATCAATTAAAAAGCAAGCCAATGACTATCGGGCAAGAGTATTAAGTGAAGTTAAAGAAGACGTTAATGCGCTTTTAACTGATACACAACGCAATTTAGCAGATGCGATAAATGCTGTGAATCGCGCTTTGAAAAATAACAATTCACAAGACTAAAGATTAATATTTACTCCATGAATAAATTATTAATGCGACAACTGTTATAAAAAACGCAGAATTTAAACAAAACAAGAGATGCATTCACTCAAGGAAAAATCAATTCAAGGACTGTCATTTCGAAGTCTGACAAATTTAGAGTGTCTTGCAACAAATAATAGACTTGCAAGGCATGTTGTTTAAACGTCGACTCTTGTTTTTCATTTAGGACAAACAGTGATCTACACTTTAAATTTTTAAAAGTTTCAAAAAACTCTTGCATCACTACTGTTTTCGTGCTACTATAATGATAGATTTAGTTACTTGCACATATGCATTTGAATTCCAGTAGTATTAAGTGCAAGCGAATACTAATATTAAAAGTAAATAACCGCTAGGGGTGACGGGTGACCGTCTGAGATTAAACCCTTTGAACTTGATTGAGTTTATACTCGCGAAAGGAATGCTGATAGCTTGTCTACAACGCCCGAGTTATATTCTCGGGCGTTTTTTTATCCGAGAAATATTACTTTCACAGTTAAAATTCATGATGGGAGCGGGAGGAGATATATTTATGTTTGATCAAACCGTCCAAATGCTTGTGTGGCTAACTGCTACCTTACTTGTCGTGATAATAGGAGTTGGAATATTTCTTAATTATCGAAGAAAAGATTTATTGCCAGTTTTTGGGAAATATGCTCTTGGAGTAGTGATAGGATACGCAATCGCAACAGGTAGCATTTTGTTCTACCAGCAATGGATTGATATTGAAATTGGCGATTGGGCTAAGGAAGCAAATGTGTTCTATCCTATACTGGCTCTTTTTGCACTTACAATTGCACTTACGATTGGTGGGATTTTCGTTTCGCAGTTTAAAAAGAGCATACTTAAGTTATATAGTATTATTTCACTTTCTTCAATTGGGGTTTTCCTATTAGTGCTACTCATTGTATTGCCCTTTAGAATGGATGATGGTGTTAGTGAATATTCAATAGGCGACAAATCTGGAATGATTGTAAGTGTCATTGTTATGGCAACATTGTTTGTTGTAGTTCCTCTAGTTTTCGGAAAAAAGACTCCAGCAAATGTTAATATAAAGGCAACAGTCTACGGAGCTATCTGTATTGCACTAGGCTTTTCTCTCTCATACTTTAAGCTTTTTAGTTTACCAAATGGTGGATCGATAACATTTGCTAGTCTCTTACCAATCATGATTTATTCATATATGTTTGGTATCAGAAAAGGTGCCATGGTTGCATTTATGTACGGCATGTTGCAATTCATTCAAGAACCATATTTTTTAGACCCATGGCAGTTTTTACTAGAATATCCACTTGCGTTTGGTATGATTGGCCTTGCTGGAATATTCCACGAACGCAATATGATTAAAAAAGCAGGACCAGTAGTTCAATTTATTTTAGGTGGGGTTAGCGTAGCAACACTGAGATTTATATGTCACTTCATCGCTGGTATGATTGTCTGGAAGATTTGGTTTGATCCAGATGTTAATCCCATAGCATACAGCCTAGTGTACAATTTAAGTTATGTATTCCCTGACATGCTTATTGCTCTCGTTGCAGGTGGATGTATGTTTGCCTCAAAAAGCGTAAGAAATCTAATAGATAGACAGGCATCGCTAAATGAAAAATCTGCAGTAGAAGATGACACCATTAGCGAAAAGACAACCGAGTCTGAATAGAAACTGCAATATTATGATTCTTCATGAGCATTTCTATGTACCGATATATGAGTTTTGTAGTACCAGTCTTAGCATCCGAATATTATCAGCAGATTTCTGTGCTTTGATTTGTTAAGATTATTATAAAAACGGATATTGATATTATTAGACACTATGTAAATAGTGTCTTTTATAATTTGGTTCGACCGAAAATAGCGATGAGGCACATTTATTAACAGGGTGTTTTTTTTCTGAGCTAAAAAAGCTATCGTATATCGCAAGATAAGTACGGTTTTTAATTTTTGCTTTCTTAAGAAAATATGACATGAACTACCTCTTAAAACAACACTAATTTACACTATTATTTTGACACAGAAAAAAATTTTTGTCAAGTAAAAAAATAAAAAAATGATAAAAAAAAATGACTTTTAACAGTCATTAATTTCCAAATTAAATTGCACAACTAGCACTCTAAATAGCCATTGTGGTCGAAAATTCAGCATATTACGTGATTTGTTTAAATTTTTTCAACGCAATATTTCAAAACTGTCTTAGAACCCTTAATTATTATTTGAATACCTATTCATGGTTTAAACTTGACGTCGTTCTAAAAATCATAGTGTTAACTTCTAAAGACGGGTTTGTTAAAAATTGCTGTGAGTAAATTTCAAAAGTAAGTGCAGAAGTGACACTTGGTTTTGCACATAGTCTGATAACGGAATATTGACTGCATTAACCATGATAAAGCGCAATTTTGTGGTATAATTGGGAGTATATATTAATTTGTGTAAATAGAGGAGGAGGTATAATTGAGGCGTGGGGTTGCGGAGTTGAGAGGATAAACAATGCAATGTAATTAGAAGGAAAGCCGAGTATTAGTTATGATTACAATGGGAGCGATTTTATTACGATACTAGAAACTGGAATTTACACAGACGGAAACAGTCGTTGTCATATAAGTGGTCAGGTAAATGAGCAGAAAGACATACAGTTAAATGTGCAGATGAAATTAGATTTAAGTGATGTTGCCAAAAGAACTTTAGAATACATTATTGAAAAACACACCGTAACGATCGCTCTATTAGCGGTGTTTCTTAAGAAGTCAGAAAAGATTGCGAGAAATGCATTTGAAGAATTAAAGATAAAGGGTTATATTTTGCGGTGTGCTTCGAAAAGATTTGGATACTGAGGAGTAATTAAATATAGGTTAACCTTCGAAAACAATGACAGAAATCCTCGTTTTTGAAATAGCTATTTGCGATCGCAATTCAAACATGAACGGCATCCTGTAAAATAGTCGGCTCTCGATTTCACACTTACACACACGAAATAGCGTAGAGGCAAAAAGTTGTCACAGGAGCAGTGTAAAGCATGTGCTAGAAAGCGCAAGCGCTTTGGAATACCATCGATATGGTGGCGAATCATATCATATGCCCGTCAGGGGATTAATACGCACAAGATTTTGGGTGGTTAAAATTTGGGGCAATCAATGTTAAAAGATATATTGCTGTCTCAAAAAGAACACAAAGACGGTTAAGGGGCATAATCACACTTGTAATTTAGAAAAAACAAGATTTATAGGTTGCCGATGACATATTTGAAAAAGGCATCTCTAATACAAATTTACAAAAACTCCCTACACATTCTGAGAAACTTCAAGTTACGAGACATAATCACATTAATCACTAACTTTCAGTGATTAGGTATACATGATGGAAACTGTGTTACATTAAACCCTAATTTTTCAACTAAAGCACGTGTTTTTTTTGTTGTTTCAGAGACTTTCCACGTATCAGCAATTT
>JAITQU010000172.1 GCA_031288735.1 Christensenellaceae bacterium | reverse complement strand
TGATCTTGGTTAACCCCTTAAATAGTCTAAGCGAGCCACTGCGTCAGATAATTTGCTTTCAGCTTGCTTAATATCGTTAATTAATTCAGCCTTAGGTGTATATTTGTGTATGTTTCTATTTACGTATTCGGCTGCATAATACGTAATCGCACCACCGAGCGCACCCATTATCGTCATTGCATCTATGTCTGTTTTTAAAGTTTTAAATGTAGCGAATTCGTGCTTTTTATATTCCTTTGTGTCCTCGTCAAAACAGCCATCGAGATAGCAATCCAAATAGATTCCTTCGCTTCCTCCAAAATTTGGTATGCACTTAATATCAAATTCATAATTTGTTATTTCAACTTTTTTAGTGTTAACGAGCTCGTTTTCATTAGGTAATACATATTCAATTATCTTTTCAAAATCGTCATATCTACCGTTTTCCTTTACTAGTCTTAATGTATGATTAAATAAATCAAATAAAGTATCTCTTTTGTTTTCTAGTGCTTTCTTAGACTCATTGATTATTTTTTGTAGACGTTCTACTTTCATTTCTGAAGATTTGATCAATTCAGAAAGTGGCTCGAAATGTTCGTTGTTTTTTATGTATTGATTCCCTATGTACTTAAGTCGTTTAGCAAATGCGGTCATCTGGTTATAAATTTTATCGAAATTTTGTACTTTGATTGCGGCAATCTGTAAATTTACTGGCTCGGTCTGTGTCTCTTCAAGTATGCCCTTTAGATAGCAATTAATCGCAAGTTCATCGCCTAATACTAATTCAAACTCTGTATCAAATTCGAACTTGTTATTAGTTAATAGAACTTTTTTAAATCCAGCTGTATAGCGATTTGTAATAGCATCGATAAGTTCTTTTGAGTTCAAATACGAGTCATAATAACCCTTATCAATCTCTAAAACTGCACTGAGAAGCTCTTGCCCTGTCATTCTTTCAAGAATTTTATTTAAATTTTTTCTCATTTTCAACACCGTTCTATTCTAACAATTTACGAAGCTACTAAATAATGAATTATTCTAATCTATCATAACTTTTCCATAGAAAATTTTAGTTAATATTTTGTATTACTTTTTTAATTATTTTCCTTTGTCGAGTTTAAGATACTATCGTTATACTCCGAGATTTTATCCATTATAGTATCTTTTAGTATTACTATTAATTCATCCACATTCCAATGCGGAATAACATTTATTTCAAACGATAAATATTTTTTTGTTCCTGCATCTACTCCTAGTATTTTGTCGTTTTTAATTTTCGAAATCATTAATTTCCTTGCATTTTCATTATTTGTAGCAAGATAATTTAACACCTCGGTAACACTCTCCTGTGTCAAAAATGATTTGTAAACTCGAATTTCACTTTTAGCATAGCCGATTTCCATTATTCAAATTCCTCTTTAATATTTTTTTGTTTTAGTGTGAAGAAAATATTTAACTAAGTTTTAAATTTTTCATCGTAACTTAGATAGATCAAAGCCCGATTATTATCGAAACATTGTAATTATGTTTGATATTATGTTGCAAATTTAAGAAAATACAACAACTCGACCATCCTTAAGTATTAGAAACAAATCTGACTTGTCGATTTCAATTATATACTTTCCAAGTAAACTTAAATTTTCACAAAGCATAGATTTCTTATATGTTTTCAACGATTTACCACAATTTGAAACAAATTCTTCACTACTACATCCTAAGCTTTCAAGAAAGTCACTGGCAAATTCAGCTACATTACTAAATATAGAATTAATAATCCCACTATCTTTTAAATCATATTTGTAAGAGTTAAAAATATAATTAACATCGCCTGGTTTTAGCATATATCGGTTTTCTAATATTTTTTTTTCACTTTCTATTATTTTTCTAAAATATGCATTTGCTTCCTTGGTTTTTAATTTTTTAACGACACTTTCGATAGTAATATCGCCATTCTTGTTTTCAAAGCTAAGTAGATTTGTAGTTAGCTTTGGGGGGGTAGCATTAAAATTAGCTAGAAATGAATATTCATCACTAGTTAATATCGTTTCAATTAAATGATAAGCCGGATAATTATAGTATGTGTGCAATACACCATGGATTGGTATTCGACTATTATAATCAGCACCGTCTTCTATATATGCACACGATTGAGTTTCGTTATGATTTTTAAATCTAAATAGAAATATACTCTTCAATTCTAACTCCCAAGCTAAAAATATTAATGCACAGTGAGCAGTTATTAAGGGGAAATAGAAAACAACTGCTCACTGTCTTTTTACTATCACTTAAACTAGTGATGTAAAAGCGAAATAAAATTAACATTATTTTTCTGAGTTTTCTTCAATGTAGTTTTCAATAAGTGTGTTTATTACCTTAGATCTATCACTGTCATTTTTATTAGCACAATCTTTTAACTTCTTCCACAATTTTTCATCTGTTCTAAAGCTAACACTGATCGATCGATGCACTTTCATATCGGCTTTCTGATATAAGGTATCAACCCTAGATTTGTTATTTAGCATAAACTCACTTCCTTTTTATATTAACTTTCTAACTATATAAATTTATTTAGATCGCTTTTTCTAATTTAGAATCAATTTTGTTTCTACTCAGGAATTCAGCTACAAATTTATTATAGTCATCTGTAATTGGTAATCCGTCAATTTTTAAGGACCCACTTCCTAAGCAAGCACCAGATGCCGTTGAGCGAATTTGAGAATTATATACATAAACCGAGTGAGTATTAGCAATTTCTTCTATTGTCTCTATTGTTAATCCACTTGATTTGCGTCTTCGGTCTAGCATGGTAACTAGGAATCCATCGATTGTAAGAGACGGTAC
>JAITQU010000167.1 GCA_031288735.1 Christensenellaceae bacterium | reverse complement strand
CCAACCTATGAGCGCGTACAGGACACAACAAAACCGATGGGATACAACATAGTAACTGGCAAGTTAAGCTTCCAGTTTAGTCGTATCTTGTGCCCTAATGCAATTACGCCTGCAATGGTCGCAATGGATATGGCAACCATCGGAGTAATTGACAATGGGGGAATTCGCAAATTGACACTCAAAGAGGGCCTACGTTTATTTGGTTATCCAGAGGAATATTCATTAGAAGAATTTACTACATCAAAACTAGGAATCAGGCAGGCCTTTGATTTACTTGGTAATACCGTTTGTGTTCCAGTTATTAAAGCGGTTGGCGAACGCTTAGCGGATTGCTATAAAAAGCACGATGGAGGACAGGAATAATGTCGTTGCAAAAACCAACTAAACTTACAAAAGACGAATTTGTTAAAACGGCCACTATGTTTTATCTTGACGTGGCTCTCGAAAAAAAATATAGTGATTTTTTGCGCGAACAAATTGCCAAATTACAACAACAACTAAGTGGCATCGTAACTAAGAATGGCGTACAACAATATGTTAGCGAAGAAAAAGAGGCTCTTGAAAATCTCACGAGCTTACTTAATATTTCATCGGAGCGATTTAAAAGAATTGTGTCAATGCTAAGAATCGCGCGTGGGCATCAATTTGACACGGAGTGGACACTCTCAACTGTTCGCACACATATGCTCGATGATTCAGTTTGGATGGATGACATTTGCGATCTTCTTATAAATGGAGCGAAATTGCCTAAATATCAAGAACTGATTCCATCATTTTATCTTGAAAATTTCAAAATTGACATTACCACAATCGGCAGGCTTGCTAATCCAGACGATATACGCCGTTTAATTAAACGTTCAATTGAAGGTCGCTATAACAATCAAATCGGTGACAGTTATCTTAAAAAAATACGCGATTATATTATAGATTTTTGTGGCAGAGAAGGATTTACTACACCGATGGTAAATCAAATTAACTCAATAACCAATCACACATTCAGTTTAACGCTTAATTACAACAATCAGCCGTGGATTTTGATTGACATTACTTATGCAATCACGACATCTAGTGGACAATCCAGATTCGCTAGAGAGGTTAAGGGGATAGCTGATAAAGTCAGACAATTCAACGAAAACAACGGCGATAATAAAAAAATCGTCTATATAAACATCATGGATGGTGCTGGTTGGGTTGCTCGAAGTACAGATTTAGACAAAATCATCAGTTACACACCATATGTTTTAAACCTCAACAATCTCAGCAGGATAACCGACATAATAAACTTTTATGCGTAAAAGGAGACAAAAGCTATGGACGCAGAACAACGAAAATTGTTACTTACCGAATTCATTCAGTCGCATGACCCATCAATGAAAGGGATACCATTGACTTTCAACGGTGAACTGAAGCGCTTCGATGCATGGTCGATTCCACTCGAAATGCTTACATACAATCCTTATAATGGTCGTATCGGAAGCGCAGTGAAATCTTACGAAAAACAGAATCATCCGTTAGACACAGAGAATCCCGACGACATCCGCGTCATCGAAAAGTTACTTTGGGATTCAAAACCCGATGCAAATCAGCGAACACAAAATAGTTTGCTACGCGAACACCAACTGCGGTTCGGCATTGTGACTGCAAACGGCATGATTATTGATGGTAATCGTCGAGCATACCTCCTTAATAAGATTTGGAATGACACATCGATTGATGTGACTGCGAAAGGACATACAAAATTTTTTCTCGCCGTTGTTCTACCAGTAGATGCTGACAAAAGAGAAATTCTCCGGCTTGAAACCAGTTTGCAAATGGGTGAGGATGCAAAAGTTGATTATGGTCCTATTGAAAAATATCTAAAGACCAAAGACTTGGAAACTGAAGGATTCACTATTGATGAAATTGCCGCCTTTATGGGTGTAAAAACAACCGAAGTTAAAGACTATCAGCGCATTCTAGCACTCATGGACGATTATCTTGATACATATGGTTATGGTGGCATTTACACCATGCTTGAAACTCGCGAGGATTCCTTCATTAAACTCCAAATCGCATTGCGTCACTATCGTTCTGGCAACGCAACGAAAATGTGGGATTACGATATTGAGCGCGACGTATCAGACCTTACTATGGTAGCATTTGATTATATTAGGTTTGGCTTGGACCAACGGGACTTTCGCGACATCATCAATAAGCCTGCTAATAACAGTGTAGATAGAAGCCTCTTCTCTAACAAAGCTATTTGGAAAGACTTTAGCGCTACACACTTTGCCACTATGAACGCCATCCCAGAGGAAGAATCAGTGGATAGCATCCTCCAAAATGCTGGTGTCGCTGATATTCATAGACTGCTAATAGCACGGAACCACAAGTGGCGAAACGCTGTTGAACGACAATTTACCGACAACTTTATACAATCTCGAGACAAGTTATTTAACAAACAACAAGCCGCCGAGCCAGTAAAATTGTTCAAAAAAGCAATTTCTGCGCTCATGGCTATTGATAAAAGTCTGCCATCATTTATTACTGATCCTAGCATACCAGCGCACATTCAAGAAATTGAGAAGTTACTGAAAGAATTTAAAATGATACTTGGAGAATAAAAAAACATTATGGGCGTATTGCATATTGACTCAACCCGTAAAAACGACAAACTCATTGTTAATGGCGACATTGGGTTGGTTTTATCTTGCCGTCGGGCCATTAGATTTCTCAAAGACAATACTACATATGTGCAGACAGGCGAGTCAATAGTAGTAGATATTGAAGGGAACGTAAACAAAACTATGGAGCGATTGAAAACGGCGGCTAATTACGCTAATTGCACCATTGAAATATCTGACTTTGTCGGCGAAGATGTTGCCCGTTACGTTTCGGAGGAAGCAAAATTCGCTGACTTTTCCCAGATGGCATTAGACATTCGTGAGAATCGTTGCAATATGTCAGATTTTAGTGCATTCCGTGATGCACTTGTAGCGAATTTATCAAATCGTACATTATACGGACTTCAGATGCTGTCGGCATACCATTTGGCATTTGCTCAAAATGCTTGTAATTTTTCAGTTCCAGGAGCTGGAAAATCAAGTATTGTGTACGGCGCATATGCATATTTAAAGAATCTGCCAAAAAATGACCGCCGTAAGGTTGACCGATTGCTCATAATCGGACCATTGAATTCATTTGGTCCGTGGGAATCAGAGTACGAAGAGTGCTTCGGTGAAAAGGCAAAATCAAAAAGACTAACTGGCGGCTTGAGCATTGATGCAAAGAAACAGTATTTTTATAACGCTGAGCCTGCAGAGTTGACATTAGTATCCTATCCATCGATCATATCATTGGTTCATGAACTAACGTATTTTCTTAAAAAACAAAAGGTTATGGTTGTGCTTGACGAGGCACATAAAATTAAAAACACAAATGGTGGAATTGTAGCGCAAAGTATCATGAATATATCCGAATTCTGCAGTGCACGGGCAGTGCTTACAGGAACGCCCGCTCCTAACGGCTATGAGGACTTATATAATCTTTTTAAATTCATTTGGCCAAATAAACAAATAATTCGTTTCCACATCGGGCAATTAAAAGACATGTCTCGTGCAGTAAACGACATCCGCGTAGATTTTTTATTGCAAGCGATATCTCCATTTTTTATGCGCATAAAAAAAAGCGACCTAGGAATTCCTCCTGCAACAAATCATCCGCCAGAAATAGTGCCGATGAAACCCTCTCAAAGGAGGATCTACGATTATATCGAAAGTCGCTATATTCACGAAATGGGGCAAATGGTAGACCACGGCTTTCATAGCGACCTTGTTAAGGCTCGCTTAATTCGACTTATGCAAGCGGCGACCAATCCGGCCTTATTAAAACAGCCACTATCGGAATTTGTAGAGTCGGAAAAATTAGACCTCAGCGTAATAAAAGACGAGACTATCATGATTGAAGAAATATTGCGTTACTCCGACAACGAGATTCCGGCCAAATTTGAGGCCGTTAGAGATAAAGTTCGCGAGATTATTGCTTGTAGTGGAAAGGTTATCGTTTGGTCTTGTTACATTAAAAACATTGTGTCTCTGCAGACTTATTTACAGACGCAAGGAATAACATCAAAGATTCTCTACGGTGCTACTCCCATAGCTGGGGACGCATTGGTTGAGGATGACGATGAGTATTCACTGACACGCGAAGCAATCATTAAAGAGTTTCACAATATGGATTGCCCATACAGTGTAATAATTGCCAATCCGTTTGCCGTAGCAGAGTCGATTTCGCTACACAAGGCTTGTCACAACGCAATATATTTGGAGCGCACGTTCAATGCAGCCCATTTCATTCAATCTAAGGACAGAATTCATCGTTACGGTTTAAAGCCAGGTGTAGAAACCAACTATTATTATTTTTTATCCGAAGATTCTGTGGATTATACTGTTCACGAAAGGCTAAACCAAAAAGAGCGACGGCTCTTAGAAATCATAGAAAATATGCCGATACCGCTATTTGACAATAACTTTGACGATAGTGGCGATGATGACATAAAGGCGGTTTTAAGAGATTATGTACAAAGAACTAGAACGGATCAACACCATAGGTGATGCGCGAGGCATTCTTTACTTTGCTAATATCGCGCTGACCAAAAGTGAAATAAAAAGAGATATTGCCCGCCAACGTTGTAGCCTCACAAACGAAGGACAAATCCACTTCGATGCCGCTGTGCAGTTTTTCGATGATATCGGGTTGGTGACCTTGCCATCTAAAAATATCATAAGAGCAACTGAGCTTGGATTAAAATTGTATTCTGCCCAAAACGCCACTAACTTCATTTTTGAGGTCTGTAAACTTTGTGTTATTAAGCGAATAGCTGACGGACAACTTAATCCCACAAAAATAATATTCGACCTAACAAAAACTAAATATGCCTTATTGAACACTGCGTTCAATTTGACTGCAGCTGTTTTTAGAAATTTTCTAATAACCTTTAAAGCATTAACTCCCTATGACGGTGGAGCGAAATTACAAATAGCTAGCCAGCTTGAAGCGTTCTTTGTAACAGAGCAAAAAAAAGTTAAAAAGATACTTACACTATTCGAACTGAATAACAAATTAGAGCAACAGGAGCGACAGGGAGAAGAAGCCGAGTTGTTTGCACTTACTTATGAATGTAAAAGGCTTGGTGTCACCGAGGCAACCGATAAGATAAAAAGGATATCAGATGCCGATGTCACAGCTGGCTATGACATTGTTTCTAGAGAAACAATTGAGTCCGCTGAATTTGACCGCTTAATTGAAGTAAAGTCCTTTATCGGCGATCTGCACTTTTACTGGTCTAGCAATGAGATCAAAACTGCAAAACTTTTTGGCGAGCAGTACTATCTGTATTTAATTGATGCGGACTGCCTCAATCAAGAAAATTATTTACCGACTATTATCAGAAATCCAGCAAGACTCATATTTGAATCCGCTGAGTGGTGTAAAACGCCACAATCGTATTTTGTGTTTCCAACTACTTATATTACTTTGCCGTTAAACTCCCACTAATACATAAAGTTATTGTTCACACCCCTATGGGAAAAATGATCACTGTCCATCCTCTGCACGATATTTAAAAAAAGGTCAGCACTTTAACGGGAAAAGACACAACAATAAACCTTTCAAATGCAGAAAAAGTTTTTTAGATAGCAATTTAAGAAATGTGACTTGAATTATCACCATTAACAATTAATTCAGTTGAGGTGTGAACAGTAACCACTGACAACTATCTGATATTTAAATGTAACTAAAAATACTTAATTTTTTTAGTGATTGTGCTATTATATTACCTGTCTTTAGGAGTACGTGTTTAAAAATGGTGTTAATTTACAAATTTATGACCGTAAATTCCTAAAGTAAGTGCAGGAGTTAGAAGGGGTCTGCATTAAGTGTGAAAAAGTCCTGCACTAACTGTGAGAAAAATATTTTAAAAGCACAAAAAATAGCAAGATTTTTAGATTTTTTCCATAGGCATACCAGGCCTGGAAAAAATTTTTCAGACTTAGTGCAGGTCTATTGGCACTTAGTGTGAGAAGAAAAACCGACACAACCTCCTTTAAAATATGTTATTTTTTTAAGTTTTTAGGGGCTCATTTTTATTATTTTTTATCAATGATCTCAAGGAGTTTCGGTGATTGAATTACTTCCTCTGAGGGAATGCGATCAATACCAAGAAGAGATGCCGCTTCCTCTCCGTACATGAAAGCAAACACGTCATAAGCACTTTTGCCAGCAAAGTCTTTGCGTTTAACGCTATTCACGTGCGAATAAATCAAATTAACAGTGTCTTGATTGAATTCATCGAAAGAGCTACCTGGGACAACAATGTCTCTAAAAAGGGTATGATTTTTTTCCACATGTGGCTTTTGGGATGAGATATGAGGATCACAAAAATACAAGAGTGTCTCTTGGTTTCCACATTCATCTTGTTCAATGATATCGACACAAGAAAATTCGCCACCGTTATCTGTGAGTATTACTACAAAGAGATGCTTAAAGGGTGTTTTAGAATTGCGCAATCGTGCTTTTAACGCTTTTATCGCATTTGCAACGCTAAGTGCGGTTTTGTCGGGGAGCAGAATGCCAAACATAAAGTTGCTTGGGACAAAAAGAAATGTCATTATTACCTTACCGCCAATACGACCGATAACCGTATCCATTTCGACCCACGATCTCGTGCGGGTTACATCACAGTAAAGCAAAAAGTCGTCATATGTACGACCTTTTCGTAGCCCTTTGGGTATGTATGGTGTGTGGCCCTTCTTTCGCGGTTTAAATTTAACAGCACGAGGTAAATCTATTGCGGCAACCGCAGAGATCCCCTTGTTTATGTATTGCCTGTCCCGTTAAAACTATGCTAAATTGCTTGCATAAGCCTTTGAAATTTGGTATAATAAGAGCATGGAAACAATAGAGATAATAGATTTACGTAAATGCAGTGACGAGGAAAATTACG
>JAITQU010000136.1 GCA_031288735.1 Christensenellaceae bacterium | reverse complement strand
GTCACAACATGATCGTTTTAAATGCAGAAAAAGCTCTTTAAAATAACAATTTATGAAATCTGTTTTAAATTCAGGTCATTAACAATTAAGCGGTTGTTGTTGTTTTCATATTGGGTGTGAACGGTAACCATAGTTACCATTCATAGGAGCGTGGATTCTTGTGTTTGTTGAATTTTCAAATACCCTGTGTTATAATCATTACATGAAAAAAACTGCATTTCCGTTCCTTTTTTGCATTATTGCTCCAATATTGATTGCAGTATTGGTGTCTTGTTCTAAGTATGCAAGTTCAATTAAGTTTTCTAGTGACACTTACTATATCTATTGTGATGAAAACAGACTATTTACACCAGATGTCGAAATTGCACCTAAAAACGCTAGTTACACTTTAACAAGCTCAAACACTGCCTTGTTATCAGTAAACGAAGACAATATAAGTGTTTATGCCAATGTCTATGATTCAATCGTTATTATTACTGCAATTTCTGGCTCTCTTTCTGCCTCTGCAAATATAATTATATATCCTACAAGGGGATATTCAGATCCAGAGGTTCCTGATGATAAATTTCATGTTTACTTTGAAACGTTTGGGAAAAATTCTCAACCATCCCAGGCAATTTCCCCCAATGGATTAGTAGAGCGGCCAAATTACATGACTTTTCAAAACGAGGTTGTTGCTGAGTGGTATACCGAGACAGAATTGATCAATATATATGATTTCTCAAAGAAAGTAGTTAATAACTTTACGCTTTATGCTAAATGGGTGCCACTTGATGTTACAGAGTGGAATTATACGACAACCGCAAATGCGACTATTACCATAACTGGACTTGCCTATCCGCTTCTCGAATTAACACACCTCGAAATCCCCACTGAGATCGATGGACTCCCTGTAACGGCAATAGGTGATTCTGCATTTTATAAAACGGACACAAACGGCAATCGTATAGATATAAAACTTGTTTCTCTTACCATACCAGGTTCTGTTAATAAAATTGGAGATAATGCGTTTAACAGTTGCTCAAATCTAGTAGAAATCCTGTTTAAAGACAGCGGTTTAGAAACAATAGGTAAAAATGCTTTTAAGGGTTGCGATCAATTAGCGACTCTAAATTTCCCCGTTACTCTAACTGCAATTGGTGAGGGTGCTTTTTACGGTTGCAAAAAATATGCTCCTGTTTTGCCAGTCGCTATTACTTCGATTTTGACAGATACCTTTCGGGAGTCTGCAATCACCTCCCTTGATTTATCGAGTGTTACTCAAATAGCCGCTCGCGCTTTTCAAGACACCACAAAGTTAACAACAATTACTCCGCCTAGCATTCCCACAGATCCTAGTGTCCGTTTCAAGATTGATGCTGATTCATTGTCAGGTTCGGCCTGGTTACTACAAAAACGTAGTATTGCCGCAGTTGAAGAAACAAACCCCGATACAGGTCTTATATTTTTAGATTCTAAAAAAGAAATACTACTACTATGTGTTAAAAATCCTGATAAAACTCACTATAGTATTTCTGTGCGGATTCCATCAACAGTCAAATATATAGCAGCAAACGCTTTCCCATACAATATTCGGGTCCCTATTAACAATGGTATTATTGAGTTTACTAGTCAATCCCCACCTAAGATTGAGGACTATGCTATTTCAACTTCGACTGATCTTGCACTTGTTGTTCCATATGAGTATATGTCCGCATACTACTCTGGAATAAATCTTACGTCTCTACACTCTAAGATTTGCTATAAACGAATAATTGATGGATTGACTATTCTGGTTCATGAAAGTTCAAGCCAGACTTCTGACACGTTAAATTATTATGTTTACGTTGTAAAATATATGCCTAGTAATACCCCAACAATTTTTAATTTAAGAAAACTATTATTCGAAAATTTCAATTCGGCTGTTGTGGTACGCAAAATTAAATATGGTGCTTTCGATGGATTACTGCCTTCTCTGTATCAGCTTGAGACAATTATTCTCCCGCCAAAACTTAACTCAATAGAGACAAGCGCATTTTACAACCTACCAAGCTTCACAAAGCTGTATATATATGGTACTGATGATGAGTACGGCTCTCATACTCCAAGTGCCGCTCAAGTTTCTGCTTCCTTCATAAGTGGAATCGCTCCATCCGTTTTTCGTTTATTAGTCCCTGGTTCGCGATTAGAAAATTATCGCACTGCTTGGGTGAGTTATGTTAATAGCAATATAGTGGTAGCAGGTATTCCTGATATTGGAGAGCGCTAATGAATAGTGCTGGTATAATATTGAACGGTACAAGTGACAATATCCTCCCTAAAGATGACTTTATTATATGCGCCGATGGTGGAATGCGTCATGCTCTTAACATAAAGGTAAATTGTGTGATAGGTGATTTTGACTCCTATGACGTGTCTTCGCTCCCTAGTAACATTAGCATAATAAAACATAAGATCGAAAAAACAGAGACTGATGGCGAGCTTGCATTACGTTATGCTATAAAATGCGGTTATAGCGACATAAATATTTATGCCGCACTTGGTGATCGCATTGACCATACGCTTGGCAACCTCGCACTGCTAGCTATCGCAAATAAGCTTGGTGCAAACGCTAAGATCTTAACTAGCACAGTGACGATTCTATATGCAAACAATCATCTCAATATTGAGACTAAAAAGGGGACTATTGTCTCGATTATCCCATTTGCTGGAGTCGCAAAAATCACAGACAGCTCAGGTTTGAAATATCCCCTTGAAAATCTGTGCCTTTCTCCATTTTCTTCACGTGGCATTTCAAATATCGCTCTTGATGATCATATTTCAATAAACGTAGTAGAAGGGAGTGTTTTTCTCTTTCTAAATCACTTATGACACCTCGAGATTTTTTATTACTTACACTATTTGAATGCCTCTCAATCTAGATTTTATAAAAACTCTTTCAAATTTGACCGCCTCGAGTTTTATTTTTAACTTTATGTGTGAAAAATCTCCCGCCTCTATAGTCGGTGAGATGAATCACACACCTTGTTCGCCCCTCCTGTATTGACACTTCGGAGAATTTGTGAAAGAGTCAGTGCATATAAGGGAGGTCTGATTTTCGAGTGGACTTGGATAGAAAAATCTTCGGAATTCAAATCGTCAAGTTCTATCTGATTACAAGTTGAAATCAGTTCAGTGTCACTCGCTCCGTCTAGAAAGTATCACGTCCCTACTTTAGAGCATGAAATGACCGTTGAATCCATTAAGACTGTAAATGTTCTTGGGTTGGATTTTTCGATCCTAAAACTATGCGTTGACAGCAATGGCGACAGCCTCATAGACACGATTTTATAGGGGTCGCAAGAAAACTCGAAAACCACGCAAGTTATCATGCCGCAAGAAAAGCGGCAAGAATTGAGCAATGCAGTGGAAAAAGTGTCGCGACTCCCAGCTTATCTCGAATAGCGTAAAGACTTCCTCAGAAGCATCGTAGACGGATAGAACGTTGCGATCAGTATGCATTGAGGACTTAAATATGTGGGGAATGGCGCAATCTTAAATTTTGGAGCAGCGTATCTGACAACGTCTAGGAAATGTTTAGGTTTCCTCGGATACAAGTTGACTGCACAAGGAAAGTTCTGACGATTGATAAGTGTTTTCCGTCCTAAACTGTGTCATGTATGTGGCTATGTAGCGACAGACTGACATTACGACAGGTCGTGGATATGCGAAAGTTGTGGTGCACATCATCATAGAGACATCAACTAAGCCGCAACATTCGGTTCGAATGTCTTCGATTACTCACCTCATAGCGCATTACATCGAACCGTGGGACGCACGGGGGATAGCGGGGTTAAACATCCTCCGTAAGTGGGAGTTCCAAAGAACCCCGCCTTAAACGCCGTAGGCGTTAGTCGGCGGGAGTACGTCACAGGTGTTAACAGTAACTTTTAATATAATTTTTCAAATCTGCTCAAATCTGCTCAAATCTGCTCGCTTCGATTTTAATAAAATTACTTTATTTTATCCATATCTTATGATATAATTTTATTATGAATTGCCTAGCAAGCTGGCTAGAGCTTTTCTAAAATTTTATAGTAAGGAGTCATAATAAATGGCAAAATATCAGAATGTCCAAGAATTTGTAGATAAATATCAGACTTTGATGAATCCAGACAAGGTTGTATGGATAGATGGTAGCACAAAGCAAAAAAAAGAGCTAACAGACGAAGCAGTTGCAAGCGGAGAGGTCTTAAGACTCAACAATAAGTTGTTACCTGGATGTCTTTATCACAGAACTGCAATAAACGATGTTGCAAGAGTTGAAAATCGTACTTTCATTTGCTCTAGGGACAAAGAAAATGCTGGTCCTACAAACAACTGGATGGAACCTCAAGAAGCTTATGAAAAGTTAGATGCCATAGCAAAGGATTGCATGGTTGGTAGAACAATGTATGTTATCCCATTCAGTATGGGCAAAATCGGTTCTCCATTTGCTAAATATGGTATTGAATTAACCGATAGTATATATGTTGTACTTAACATGGCAATAATGACGAGAGTGAGTTCAAAGGTTCTAGATAAAATTGGAGACGATGGCGTTTTTGTTAGAGGTATACATAGCAAAGTAAAATTGGAAGAAGAAAATAGATATATATGTCAATTCCCAGAGGACAATACCATTTATTCACTCAATAGCGGATACGGCGGAAATGTTTTGTTGGGTAAGAAATGTTTTGCACTTCGAATCGCATCCTACCAAGGTTGGAAAGAAGGCTGGATGGCCGAACATATGTTGATTCTTGGTATTCAAAAACCAGATGGCGAGACAAAATATGTAGCAGCTGCCTTTCCGTCTGCATGCGGAAAAACAAATCTAGCAATGTTAATTCCTCCCGATTGTTATACTGAAGAAGGATATAAGGTGTTTACAGTAGGTGATGACATCGCTTGGATTAGAAAGGGTCGTGGCGGACAATTATATGCAGTCAATCCTGAAAATGGTTTCTTTGGAGTTGCACCTGGTACTAACATTAAATCAAACCCAAATGCCTTAACTTGCACAAAAAAGGATACTATTTTTACTAACGTTTTATATAACCCATCCGACAAAACTGTTTGGTGGGAGGGGCTAAATAATACTCCTCCAGAAAATGCAATCGATTGGAAAGGTAATCCTTGGACACCTACCACTGTTGACGCTAACGGAGTTAAGGTTAAGGGCGCACACCCAAATAGCCGTTTCACTGCTCCTGCAAAAAATTGCCCTTGCATTTCATCTGAATTTGAAAGTCGCGCAGGCGTTCCTTTGTCAGCTATCATATTTGGTGGACGTAGAGCAAAAGCTGCTCCATTGGTTTATCAGGCTTTTGATTGGAATCATGGTGTGTTTGTAGGAGCTGTAATGGCATCTGAAACAACAGCTGCTGCAGCTGGTGCGGTCGGTGTTGTGAGACACGACCCAATGGCAATGCTACCATTCTGTGGTTACAATATGAGTGATTATTTCCAACACTGGCTAAACATGGGCAAGAAAGTCAAAGCAAATGCACCAAAGATTTTTAACGTCAACTGGTTTAGAACCGATGAAAACGGCAAGTTTATATGGCCTGGATATGGTGAAAATATGAGAATTCTCGATTGGATTCTTAAACGTTGCGAAGGCGAAGTTGCGGCTGAGGAGGGTGCCATAGGGTATCTGCCATTTGCAAGCGATATTAAACTTGATGGTCTCGATTTTTCAATTGAACAGCTAGAAAGCATCATTGGTGTTGACAAAGAAACCTGGCAGGATGAAGTGAAGGATATAGAAACTTTCTTTACTAAGTTTGGAGATAAACTACCTAATGAACTTCGAAAACAATTAAAGTCTCTTAAAGCAAGAGTAAATAAGCTATAATCGTCCTATTATTAAAAACCCATCTCAGCTGAGATGGGTTTTTTTATTGAAAAAATCTAAGTTTTAAAGAAAGTAAGCTCAAAGGATGACTTCAAAATACAAATTTAAAAAAATACTAACTTCATAAAAAAGCAGTTTCTGTTGCTTTAAACGTCTATCTAGCACTAATCTTATATTGATTCACTAAAGTAAGAAATTATAAAGCACCAAATGTTTAACTTTCACTAAACTTTTTTACTAAGTATTACGATTTAAAATTTTACTAAAAACAAAACACTGCCCACACTTTTATTTGAAAGACACTAAAAAGGAAATAATAGAAAGTAGTGAAAACAAAACAAAAAAGCTGAGAATTTTAAATAATTCTCAGCTTTTAATTAAATATTGCATCTCTTTATAAGCACCAAATTGAAGTAGCACTTGAGATTTAAAGATATGTTAATTCTTGTTTTCATTTCACTAGTTTTAACTCGGAATATTTTTTAATAAGTCTAGTTAATTAGCTCGTGCAAGGTATGATAAGTATTACTTTCTGCATCTTTGAGATTCCACTCTAATGCCCAGTTTGGTGGCCATTCGTCTTCGTCAACCGTTGCAACATATATAAGAGTTTTTGTATTAAGGAAAGCGTGTGCTCCGATTGTAGACACCGAACGTGGTACTGAGAAACGCTGCAGTAGAGTGCAATTCATAAATGCTTTAGCACCAATTGATATAATGTTTTCTTGAACACTAAGTTGCAATAATTTTTCGCAATCCTTAAACGCTTCCTCACCAATCATTGTAACTGTGCTAGGAAACGTTATTCTTTCGAGATTTGAACACCCTCTAAAAGCACCGTCACCGATGGATTGGAGATTGCTTTGCGTTATTTTATCGAAAAATGTTAAAGTCCTGCAGTTTTCAAATGCGTACTTTCCTATGACTTTTAGTGATATTGGTAACACTACATTAAACAAAGAAACATTATTTTGAAAGGCTTGATCATCTATGCGCAGGAAATTACCTGATGTAGGAAACTCTATTTTCGTGAGTGCTGTACAGTCTGCAAATGTTAATGCTTGTACTGCTACTACTTTTTCTGGAATTTTGAATTCTAGTAGTGATGAACAACCTGCAAACGCACCCTTTCCTATAGTCTCTATGGAGTTAGTCAGTGAAACTGAAACTATGTTAGTGCAACCATAGAAAGCATTCTCACCTATGATAGTTACTGTCGATGGAATGGTCATCGATGTTATGTTAGTAGCACCAGAAAATGCGCTAGCACCTATTTGCAAGACAGTTTTGCCCTCATATGTGGGTGGAATTATAACCGTTTCATAAATTCCAGTGTAGTCAGAAACCATTACATAGGGACCGTCATTGTGTGGTATTTTAGAAAATACTAAACCTTGAGTTCCGAATTGAACCCATTTAGGTCTTAATAATATGTTTTTATCATTATCCCAAGTGTCCGTTGGAAGATAATCCAATCTTTCACTCTTTTCTGAATCATAGTATGTCCAGCCATCAAAATCGTATCTGTCGCGTGTTGCTCGAACAGCGTTTAGTTGTGTCCTGAATGAATAACCAAATCTCACTGCAATGTATGGATAATTGACAGTTACCATATTATCAGTAGTAGTATATAATCCTTCATAGCCTGTATAACTTACATCACTAGCAGTCTCGAAACATATTTTATAACTCTTAGAAGTGGTAGCTCCATCGATGACAAGGTTTTGAGCTGGCATTATTGATGGAATAGAACTCAACCATCCATTAAACTCTCTTCCTATAATATCAGCTGCGGTGGGTGTAAAGGTAGTTAATATATCTCCTGCGATATGGGATTCGCTTCTTATAATTTCTCCATTTAAACGATATGTTAACATGTATGCTGGCTCCCATTTCGCATACAGATTGGTGACACCCAATACAGTATGTGGAAATGACGCTTTGTATGTAAATTCGGAATCTAAATACCAACCTGCAAGGAGAAAACCGTTTTTCTCAGTTTCGGGGGCTTTTTCAATAACATCTGTTACTACTGTTTCAATAGCAGTGCCACCATCGACTACAAAAACAACCTCATGACTCGTTGAAGAATTATTGCAAGCTACCATAAAGCTTCCAAAAATAATCAACAATATTATCACTATCAGAGCTCTTTTTTTCATATCAAACACCTTCTAGCACCATGACTCTTACAACTGTCGATGATGTTTGCATTTTGATTCTGTCCCAATTGGCTGACCAGCTGGTTGTAGCATTTGGTTCGGTTATTACATAGACTAACGAAATGCATCCATCAAACGCTGATGCCTTAACTACAGCCATTGAAAATGCTTGCTTGTCTGTTAAATCAACAATTACAAAATTTGAAAGTCTAGAAGAATTTGAAAATGCATATCTTTCTATTTCCTGCTCTTCGTTAAGAATCAATTTGAAGCTTTCAAGATTTGACATGTTTGCAAATGCATACGGCAAGATATTAATGCTTTGTGCGACTATGCTAGTAAAATTCGTTCCAGAAAAAGCATATGTTCCTACAGCAACAATGGTTATTGTTGATAGTATCTTTGGTATTGTAAGTGCTCCATTACTATTAGCACCTATGAAACGATATATAATTCCATCGCCGTTTTCATTGATCCCCACTATATAATCACCGTCGATGATAGTTATAGATGCATAATGTATTGTCATTTGGTCATCTATTATAAAATTCCATCCAGTTAGCGCATCTACTGCTGAAGTTATTATAACAACATTATCCACTCCTGTAAATGCATTCTCTTCAATAGAAACAATGCTCGTAGGCAAGTTAAGTGCGATTATTTCACTACCGTAAATTGCAAAAGATTTTATTATCTCAACTTCCTTGTCTGTGAATAATGAGTCAAAGTCAACATACTTTAAAGTCTTGCTTATAACTTTTACTATTGCTATTTTATTGATGTTTGTTTGATAGTAATATATGTCATCTTCTAATGTCAACGCTAAGGCACCTACATAGCATTCTGCATTAGATTGCCACCCTAGCTCAAATTCATCAGTTGATACACCTTTATACCAAATAGTAAGTCCAGGATTTCCAGCGAATGCGTTGACACCTATCGACTCTATCGTTGCATCAATTGTTACAAATGTGAGATCCTTCTCCTTAAAAGCATTTGAAGCTATTTTATTAACTGGCAAGCCTTTATAGATCAGTGGAATTTCAATTATGTTACCTGCGCCTAGATAACTTACGATCTCATAACTTGTCGAACTAGAATCAAGTTTGTATACATAATTATCAAATATTTCAGCTACCGGTGATTCTAACCATACAACGTTAAGCTGATCCGTCCAATTTGGACTCCAGCCATAGGGTCTAGTCGAATAATTGACTGCTATCATTGTGTTTTGCATATTAGAAAAAGCATATTCGCCGATTGCCGTGACGTTCTCAATGTAAACATATTCGATTATGTAATTACTAACTCCATAAAAAGCATACGGTGCAATTATGACTTCACTCAACTCTAGCGCAGTGCTACTTCTTGCTAGCAGTGGGAATTGCAAGAGAATTTGGTCAGCATACAACGCATTATTTACTACCGTAAAATATTTATTCAAGACATCTACATTAAATTCGATAACCCCTGCATTTGCAAACGCCGCTATTCCTATTTTTTCCAAATTCTGATTTATTTTGAATATTCCGATATATTTTACACCAAAGAAAGCTCTCTCTCCTATCTGTTTTAATGAAGTATTTGTTTCAAGCAGGTCTTTTATAACAAGGGCACTACACCCATCAAATGCTGATGCACCAATGCTCTCAAGCTGACTAAAGTCATATTCAAAGCTTGCAAGGTTTTTGGCATTTTTGAAAGCATCTTTTTCAATTTTCTTAACAGTAGTAGGCATGACAACTCTTCTAAGCATCTCATCTTTTGCAAATAATCCAATTGCTATTTCTTGTAAAGTACTAGGAAGCTTAGCAACTGTCAAGAGTGAGCATTCTGAGAATGCATAGTCGCCTATGCTTGTTATTGTCGCACTGCTAAAATCTACACTTGATAGTTTTGTGTTTTTATAGAAAGCATATGCGCCGATTTTAGTTACTAAATTTTGATTAGTAAGCGTTACTAATTTTGAACAGCCAGCAAACGTTCCTTGAGGTATAATTCCAAGAGGGAACTTTGCTAAATCAAATGAAGTTAAATTCGTATTTGATAAAGCATACTCTCCTATACTTAGAATATTTGGTAAAGTTATTGAAGTAAGAAGAATTAGATTAGCAAAAGCTCTATCGCCAATAGTAATCGATATTGTAGTGTCTGGAAAAATTATCTCACTTAAGGAAAATAGACCGTTAAAGGCATTGCTTGGAATGTAAGTTACGCTTCTTGGAAGTGTGATTTTGGTAAGAGACACACATCCCACAATTGCTTGCACAAAATCAGTTATTTGTGCATTTATAATAATTTCAGTTATGTTATTTTTATTTGCAAATACGCTCCCTATTGAGACAACATTGTATGAGCTTATAGTGGCTGGCACTGTTACAATACCGCCTAGTCCTACATATTCGTTTAAATATGCCTCGCTACCTATAACAAAATATCTAAAGCCTTCACTGACAGCGCCAAATTTTTCTATATATGTCAATCCACAGTTCCAATTTGTACCCCACGCTGTTAAGGCAGTTTCTTGTAATCTCAGCTCGATTTCTAAATCGGCATCAATAAAAGCATTTTTACCGATATAACTTATCTTGTTGTGTATGGAAATTTCTTTTATGGGAACAGAATCTATTTCGTAAATGTATCCTTCAAATGCATAGTCCCCTATTCCAACAACATTGTATTGCTTTGAATTATGCTGTATTGTTAGAGGTATAGCAAACTGAGCTTCAACGACTAGTCCCTTATAGGCAATAAGATATGCAGTATTACTTACGTCATCTACGTAATAGAGTAATTGATTTTTATCAACACTGTAAGGTGTATATTCCGTTTTATCTGCACCTACATATAGTGTATAACCATCAAATCGAGATCCTTCGCTTTCTAATAGCTCACGATTGAGTATTATCCGCATTTTAGTATTTGCACCTAAAAATGCATTTTGCTCTATATCAATATAACTAGCTGGTATCGTGAGGACGCTTATGTTTGTCTCACTGAATGCACCGTTCATAATTGTAGTGGCACTACTAGGAAGTTCTACAAAATCACTAGTAGAACTTATAACATCTACAATAATTATAGGATTTCCAGAAACTGTATATGCAGCATAAGTAACACCTTGGTTAGTATAATTAGCATTATAGGTAACGTTATAAATCAATCTGTCATTTGATAATCCCGCGTTGAATATTTGATATTGATTTGCTGCTCCCGAAAACAACACTCTAGCATTGCTTGCAAGAGACAAAAATGCGCCAATAAGCATAATATTATTGCCGTTTATAATTAGCGTATTGATTTTCCCAGCAGATCTTGAATTTGCAAATGGGTTAAATATGCCAGCTACGGGATATGTAACAAGCGTTGCTGGAATCGTAAATGTACTAGTAGTAACATCAGCATTGTAGTCAATAATATAGGCCTTACCATCTACTAGGAAATACCTAAACCAATTAGTGGTAAGAATCTCAAGTGTTTCGTTTATAATAAATCCACCCTTATACTCCCAACCAAGATTATAAAGACTCTTTGCTGTTACTGTCATCGTATTAGATATCGCATTGCTTGCAATACTGTGCGTGCGCAAAGGCAAGTTAATAGCAGGAATATTCATCCTTGTAAATGCATATTTGTCAATTTTCGTCACATATTTGCTGTCTATGACTTCTGGAATATTTAAAGTTATCGTCGATGTGTTTGTATAGTCAATTATTGCAATTTCATCAGTTACAACATCGATATAATATCTATATCCACCACTCACGCCATAGTACGGATCGCTCATGTTGTATGCATTTATTCCAGTAAAGTTACCTGTTACATTTGATCCATAATAAAGTATCAAACTCTCATTGCCACCGAAAGCACCAAGCTCAATAGAGACTGATGATGAAGTATCGATTTCTACTCGAACTAATCTGTCGCTAATAAATGCTCCTTTTTTTATTTTGTTAAAGGGAACACTATTTTTTATTGTCATTGTGGTTTTTTGAGGTGATGACATTGTAACTCGAATAAGTTCGCTACCTGCTACATAGTAAGTTACATCGTCAACTAGAGTTTTGGTTACTAGTGAATTGTAAACATTGTCAAAGATAGAATTCAATCTGTTGTATGTGTTTACATTATTAGTAGCAAAAACTAATTTACTATTGCCATAGAAACTATTCAATATTCCTATATCACCGTCAATGTTAATATAGTTTAAATTCTCGTTGTTAAACGCACCTATTATACCCTTAACCGTTACATTTGACATACCCGAAAGAGACATGTCAGGATTTACTTCTAGTTCCATCTCTGTGCTGGTTGTATCATTTTCGATAATATAGATCACATTAGATGTAAGCCCTATTTCTTTGCGATAATACTTCATTCCAAAGAAATTATCTGATAATGTAGCTATCCATCCATCTTCGTTTGAAAATTTAATTTCGACTGCCACATCAGACAAAGTAACATTCCATTTTTCGCTCCATAATGAGACGTTTATAGGATCAACTATGTACACGTCAACAGGACTTGTCGCAGTATAAAACAACTCTCGTCCCATAACTAAGTCAACGCTCGTACGAACAGAACTTATTGAACTACCAGAGAATGCTCTGTCTCCAATTTTGCTAATAGTGCTACCTTTAAATGATTGAGTAAGCGTTATTTCATTATCTCCACCTACATATTTTGTCAGAATATAAGACGTACCATTTTTCAAATAATAACTCATTGTATCATCATCAAAAACTAAATCGCTTCGGTTTGCAATGCTTGAGTAAAATGGTAGATCTGTGAAAAAATAACTAGGATATGAATTCATGAAGTACAGGACTGCCGAATGTGTGTTTTTAAACGCTTTAGAACTGATATCAGCTACACCTTTATTAAAGATAACAGCATACAGTTCACTGCAATTTTCAAATGAACCAGCATTAATTGATGTAAGCGTATTACTTATTTCTACGCTTTGTATGAATTTATTGTTAGCAAAAGCTCCGCTCCTTATTGTGCTAACAGCGCAACCGCCTAAAGTAGCAGGTATAGTTATACTACTATCAGTGCCAATATAACCTACTATGTGGGATATGTTATCTAAAATAGTATAAACAAGTCCAGTGCCCTTATCTGTGCGAATATTCCATACAACAGTGTGTCCCGCATTCCATCCATTAGCATATCCTTGCGTTGGACCCATTGCTGTAGAATAAATAACTGCTTCATCAGAAATATTAGAAAACGCATTAGTGCCAATACTTAGCACTGTTGCAGGCAATACAACGTATTCTAGTATACTAGAACCTGTAAACGCATTGACACCAATTGATTGTAGCGAGATGCTGTTTTCAGCTTTTACAAACTTTAGATTTGTAACATTTCTGAAAGCATTGTCTTCTATTGTTATTACGCCTGCGCCTAGCTCTATTTCAACAATGGCACTATTGTAGAAAGCATTACTAGCTATACTTTTAATTGTTGATGGAATGAAAACATGCTTAGAAACACTATCCCTAAAAGCATCTATATCTATCCTAGCTACTGGTAGTCTCTGATAATATGATGGAATTATGATGGTTTCTGCATTACCCAAATAACCTCGCACTCGCATATATGTACCATCATCACTACGAATGTATATGAGATTTTCATCCCCTGGCTCAGTCCATACAGCTGTTAGTTTAATATCAGATGGATTTGACCATGGCGCAACTGCAGTATTGTATTGTGATACTTCGCCTGCTTCATTTGCCCAATATGCCAAAACATATCCTGGTCTGTGTACTGACACTTGCGATAAACTATTATTAATTATTTCACCAAATCGAATAATAAAATATTTACCAGTGCTATCAGTTTCAATGTTACTATTAACAGATACTGATTTTTCGTCTATGTATTCGTCATTAGTGGTTTCACCATCACTTAAATATACTTTATAATCAATCAGTGTAAACTTAGCATATAACGTAATGATTTGAGGACTAACTGTAGAAATAGTGCATGTCTCATCACCATATTTATCTCGATCATCTCTAGATGCAGTCTTGTACCATCCGTTAAAATGATAACCAACAGCTGAAATCTTATTTATTGTTAATAAACGATTACCCTCTTGATCTTCTTCTCCATCCTCAATTGTATACTGTGTAGGATTGGGATTTACTACTACTGTAGCTAAACTTATCCCAAAATCATAATTGATATCGTAGTATATAACGCTCCAAACAGCTGAAAATTCAACGTTTGTTGCTGGCATCGAAATTATTGCCCCAGAATATACTTCCTCTCTATGCGTTTCTGAATCTAGAGTGTATGTAAGTAACCATAGTCTAAAGGCGTAGTGCTGCCTACTAAAACCTGCTTGGCTAGCTGGAACGGTAAATAACTCCCCTGCCCGCTTAGCACTCACTTTAGGCACAGCTTCTGATGGCAACCCTCCGTTAGGTAGAAAACTAACAGTGAATTGAGGGATTTCTGACCACTTGGCCTTAAATATAATATTTCGAGCTATCATTTCGTAACTTTCATTCGCAAAATATTTATCATCTGCTTCACCGTCATCTAAATACCAATATTCAAATGCGTGTTCAGGGTATACAAGTCCAGTATTGTCTGGCAAAGAAAACACATCCCCTTCTGCATATTCCATACCGTAAATTATACCAGTTGCACCGTTTGAAGCAAATTCTACAGTGAATAGCTGTGACCAAACTGCTTTAAATTCAATGCCGTTCTGTGGCATTATCAAGATAACTTCATTTGCTTTGGTTGGGAAATATTTTTCCGTTCTAGGATCCTCCCAAGCCACCAGCTTATATCCATAACGAACAAAGTTTACATCATCAACCGCTGGCAAACTATATGAATGTCCAGCAACCGCCCTAATATTATCAGGCAACGAACCTGAAAACTCATCATCAGTAACAAATGTAGCAGCATATGTTCTATCCCACTTTGCTATGAACTCAATCTTATTGCCAATTGGTGTCGCTGAAAACGAGAACACATCTCCTGGTCTATAAACAGCACCTGCTAGATTTTCGCCATTTAACCAACCAGAAAAAACATATTCGCCTCTGCGTGCAGTATTTTCAGGCAAACTAAATTCTTCATCAATTGAATGATATTCTATAGCTGGGGGATCGCCCTGTGCATCTGGAGCGTCAAGTGAGAAAACAACAGGAAAAGTTATTTTATCCCATTTTGCATATAAGGTAACATCAGTCTCCTCGCCGTCATTGTCAAATGGAAATTGCACAGGTATGCCAGAAAAATCATTTGTCTTATACCAAGCGGATAAAATGTAATTTTGCTTAGAGAAAATATTTGAAAGTTCATTTTCGGTTACACTAGATGTATAAACATTTATCAAATGCTTACTGTGAGCATCAGACACAAGAAAAAGTCTAAATGTTAAAGTTGGTTGTGGTGTCTCGGGAACAACAATCTCTGGTGTCTTTTCAATAATTGACCAACGCGCATACACTGTTGTATTTCTAAAGATAGGGTCACGACCTAATGATGTTGCTGTCAGCTCTCTATCACCATAGTCACGTTCAAAATACCAACCCAGAAAATTATATCCATCTCGTGATGGAGGGTTTGGCATGACTACCGTTCCATTCCCTGTTGTTCGTATTGGGCTAAAGTTTCCTACACCACCGTTTGCGTCAAAGGCAATATAGTATACGTTACCGCTATTATCATCAGTATTACCACAAGAGACGAGCATTACAATCGCCGCAAGTAATACAATAATGAAAGTAAGCGTTTTTGAGAGTCTCATAGCATATCCCTCTTACTAAAGGTTTTTAGTGTATGCGATCTTTTCTTTTCTAGCTACACAAAACACCATAAATGTAACAATTGTAGAACATTTATAGGTTTTAAGTACTCTAAAGGAATCGACACCCCAACGATTAAAAATTGGGCACTTAAAGTTTATCTACGTTTTTTGTGATAGTGAATATTTAACGTATTTTTTCCATTATTCAACACAACACATTTACTTAATTATCAGGCTAATATATCGCACTCTACTTCACTACTTTAATCACTTGTGTTTCTCAAAGTAAACATTAAATTTTCTAAGAAAATCATGCTATAAAACAACGCTGTATATATTATGCATGACTCGAAGTTTGTCTTGTATTTCAAGTAAACACTATGTCGCGCTAGCTAGATAAGCACACTTAATTGAGCGAAAAAACACCTTGCGCAGTAACTAAAGTGAAAAAATTAATCTCTTTGCTTAAATTACATACAACTGGTATTATAATATTTTTTTAGTCAATTGTCAATATCAATTATTGTTTTTGACATGCGCTGTGCGCTAAGTAATAAAAATTTACGCCTCTGTAAATCTTAATTTTATGTAAAATTAAGTATGATTCTTAAAAAACCTGATAATTATTTGAAAGCAATATTGAAAATAAACAAGGTCACTAAATGAGTTAAAATCGGTTTTGAAACTTAGTTTTATTTTTAAAGCATCTAAAAAACTGAGAATCTGTTAAAAACACTATACAATGTATCTTGAGCTTAAAATAGTGTTACTCAATAGATAGTGTAGACAGTTTTTTTAAGCATCTATCTGGTAAAATTATCGAGCACAACATTTATAATTTTAAACTGTAACTTTCAATTCTCTGATTTCAAAGTGAAAAACAACCTTAAAGGGGAGTGTATATTAATTTGTCTAAATTATACTCGGTTTATTAACATAGTTTTATTTCATTTCGAGGTCACTTACTATACTCGGGTTAAATTCTTTTCAAGTGACTATAAATATAAGACATGGCAACCTCCAAAAACTACTATGAATGTGCCCAATTAAG
>JAITQU010000084.1 GCA_031288735.1 Christensenellaceae bacterium | reverse complement strand
AAATTTAAAAAGCAGCTGCATAGATAAGGTTTTTGAGAATTATTTACGATTCATTTACCATTTTGTAAAATTGTTTACACCCCCTGTGTCTTTTTCATATGGGGTGTGAACAGTAACCAACATACATCATTCACGCAAATTTTTATTTTATTTTGTTTGACAATCTTTTTACTGTTTGCTATACTTAACAAGCTTGTGATCATTTCTTATTCGTTTACAGCAAAAAGGGCACAAAATGGATGAATATATAAGAAATCTAATCCTTAAGAATAAGGTTTGTGGTTTAAAGCAAGTAATAAGAGGAATTCAAGCAAAGCAAATTAACTGTGTTCTCATTGCAAGAAATTCTGACATTGAAATAAAAAACCAAATTGTGGATCTTTGTTCTCTTCATAGTATTAAAATTTTTTACTGTGAAGCGCGAGAAGAGTTAGGCAAAGAACTAGGACTGCAAGTTGGATGCTCAGTTGTGGGTTTCTTTGATTCACACTCCCAATCGCTTGAAAAACGAAAACCAACCTAAGTAAATACTGTTTATAAAATCATCAGGAGGATTAAAATGCCTACAATTAACCAGCTCATTCGACACGGCAGGGTTCGTCGCACAAAAAAATCTGTAACACCAATTATGCAGGCATGCCCACAAAAAAGAGGTGTTTGTCTGACTGTGACAACAACAACTCCGAAAAAACCAAATTCTGCTGTTCGAAAAATAGCTCGTGTTAGAATGGTAAATGGCATGGAAGGTACTATATATATACCAGGTATTGGACACAATTTACAGGAGCATAGCGTTGTTCTTATTAGGGGTGGAAGAGTTAGAGACCTTCCTGGTGTGCGCTATCATATCATTCGTGGCACACTTGATTCAACAGGTGTTAAAGGCCGAAAACAAGCAAGATCAAAATACGGTGCTAAGCACCCTAAATAGTGTTTGCTTCTATAAGCATAACTTTGCTCATCTATTGAGGAAAGTGCTTGTTCTAATTCTATAACATATAAACCACAAGCAATTTTGATTATTTAAGATGATTTACTTACGAGATTAATTTTGCTAAAAAACATTAACAATACTATACATAGATTTGCTTTTGCAAGGCTATGAACTTAAACAAATATGTCAGGAGGATTTATTATGCCAAGACGAAGTGGTGTACCTAAACGCGATGTTTTGCCAGATCCAGTATACAATTCAAAAATTATTACTAAGCTCATTAATCAAATTATGTGGGACGGTGAACGTGGAGTTGCACAAACTATCGTGTATGATGCGTTTGATATTGTAAAAACCAAACTAAATGTAAATCCTGCAGATGTGTTTTTTAAGGCACTTGAAAACGTTATGCCCGTTCTTGAAGTAAAAGCTCGTCGCGTTGGCGGTTCAAACTATCAGGTCCCTGTAGAAATACGACCTGTCAGAAGACAGACCTTGGGAATTCGCTGGTTGGTTTCTTTTTCACGCAAGCGCAATGACCGCACAATGAAAGAACGTTTAGCCTCTGAAATCTTGGATGCATACAACAACGCTGGCGGTGCATTTAAGAGAAAGGAAGAAATGCATCGTATGGCTGAAGCAAACAAAGCATTTGCACATTACCGTTGGTAGTCGAGCTTTGCACTTTTGATTTATTCATAAAAACACTCTTTTGTTTTGAACTTTTGTCAAACAACCTCTAAGTTTTTTGCAATTATAGTGGAGCGGTATTTCCTATTGTTTCGACAAAAAGGTATATGCGCTCTTTGTTTGTGTTTAATCACTTGCATTAATTCTAGTATACAGTTATTATATCTGCGTATCATACTGTAAACATATTTGCAACGTTTTTACTTGTAAATATGTCATATATAGTAAACAACTACAACTTTTGTTATGAGCTTAGTGTCGTCATAACTCTTTTGGTTGTTTTATGAAAAAAATATAAAGATACACCTCTTTATAGGGTTTGTATCAAAAGAAGGTTTAGGAAACAAACATGGCAAGAACATTTACATTAGACAAAATAAGAAATATTGGCATTATGGCTCATATTGATGCAGGGAAAACCACTGTATCAGAGCGAATTTTGTTTTATACTGGAAAGCTCCATCGCTTAGGAGAAGTTCATGAGGGCGATGCCACGATGGACTGGATGGTCCAAGAACAAGAGCGTGGAATCACCATAACCTCAGCAGCAACAAGTGCTCAGTGGAAAGGACATAACATTAATCTTATCGACACCCCTGGGCACGTTGACTTCACTGTTGAGGTTGAACGGAGCTTGCGCGTTCTCGACAGTGCTGTGGCACTCTTTTGCGCTAAAGGTGGTGTTGAGCCACAGTCTGAAACTGTATGGCGTCAGGCAGAAAAATATGGCGTTCCTCGCATTGCATTTGTTAACAAAATGGATATTAACGGTGCTAACTTCTATAATGTTGTAGATGCCATTCGCACAAAGTTGCGCTCAAACCCACTACCTATAACCTTACCAATCGGTAAGGAGGATACCTTTTCAGGTATAATTGACCTTATTTACAACAATGCAGTTATTTATAAAGACGATCTTGGAAAAGATTTTGAAGTTGTTGAAATACCAAATGAATATAAGGAAGAAGCAAAAGCCGCACGCAATGCTATCATGGAATCTTGCGCTGACAGTGATGATGAACTCATGGAGCGTTTTTTCGCTGGAGATGAGTTTTCCGCAGAAGAAATTATTTCTGTTCTGAGAAAAGCAACTATTTCGATGCGTGTTGTTCCTGTCTTGTGTGGTAGTGCGTATCGCAATAAAGGTGTTCAAAAGCTTTTAGATACTATTATTGATTTACTCCCATCTCCACTCGATGTTCCACCAATTAAAGGTGAATATAATGGCATTGAAAGCTCAAGAAAGTCTGATGACAAAGAATTCGTATCTGGACTTGCTTTTAAGATTATGGTAGATCCTTTTGTAGGAAAATTAGTTTTCTTCCGCATATATAGTGGCGTTGTGCGTTCAGGTGGTTTTCTTTTAAACAGTACTAAAGACAAAAAAGAACGAATTGGTCGAATTCTCAAAATGCATGCTAACTCACGAACCGAAATAGACGAAGCATATGCTGGCGATATAATTGCTCTTGTTGGATTAAAAGATACAACAACTGGTGATACTCTTTGCGACATGAACAATCCTATTATATTGGAGAGTATGGAATTCCCAGATCCTGTAATTCGAGTGGCAATAGAACCTAAAACAAAACTAGGACAAGAAAAAATGGGACTTGCTCTTTCAAAACTTGCAGAAGAGGATCCAACTTTTAGAACGTATACCGATCGCGAAACTGGACAAACTATTATTGCTGGCATGGGTGAATTACACCTTGAAATAATTGTCGACCGTCTCCTCCGTGAATTTAAGGTTGAAGCTAATGTCGGCAAACCTCAAGTGGCATATCGTGAAACAGTCAAGAAAGATGCCAGAGGTGAGGGAAAATACATTCGACAATCTGGTGGAAAAGGACAATATGGTCACGCAGTTATAATAATAAGCCCACAAGAAACTGGAAAAGGTTTTGAATTTATAGATGAAACTGTAGGCGGTTGTATTCCTAAAGAATATATCAAGCCAGTAGAAGAAGGCATTAAAGATGCAGCACGTGGTGGAATCTTAGCTGGCTATGAGCTCGTTGACTTTAAAGTCAGGCTTATTGAAGGAAGTTTTCATGAAGTGGATTCTTCGGAAATGGCATTTAGAATTGCAGGTTCAATGGCACTAAAGGATGCGGCATCTCGAGCTGGAGCAACAATACTAGAACCTGTCATGAGCGTTGAAGTTACTGCTCCTGACGATTATCTAGGAGACGTTTTAGGCACACTTAATAGCAGAAGAGGATCTATTAAGACTATTGAAGACAGAAATGGTCTTAAAGCAATCGAAGCAGAAGTCCCACTTTCAGAAATGTTCGGTTATGCAACCAATCTTAGAAGTGCAACTCAAGGCAGAGGTAACTATTCTATGCAGCTTGGTAGTTACATGGAAGTCCCAAAGAGTGAATTTGAACGGATAACAGGGCAGAAACGATAAATTTACATTTTCTTTTAATATATTATTTAATTTTTCTTTAAATAGTAGACAAATAATAATTTAATATATTATAATAAAAAGAGTTATTTGATTATAAATCGGAGGAACAGCAAGACATGGCTAAAGCAAAATTTGAAAGAAGTAAAGTTCACGTTAACGTAGGGACTATAGGACACGTTGACCATGGTAAAACAACACTAACTGCTGCTATAACAATGGTAGCCGCTGCAAAGGGAAACGCTGCAGTAATGAAATATGACGAAATTGACAAGGCGCCTGAAGAGAAAGCTCGTGGAATAACAATTAACACTGCTCACGTTGAGTATCAAACAGACAAGAGACACTATGCACACGTTGACTGCCCTGGTCATGCTGACTATGTTAAAAACATGATTACTGGTGCTGCTCAGATGGATGGCGCAATTCTTGTTGTTGCATCTACAGACGGACCAATGCCACAAACACGTGAACATATATTGTTAGCTCGCCAAGTAGGTGTTCCATATATTATTGTTTTCATGAACAAAGTTGACCAAGTAGACGATCCAGAATTACTCGAACTAGTTGAGATGGAAATACGTGATCTTCTAACATCTTACAATTTCCCTGGTGACACAACACCTATTGTTAAAGGGTCTGCTTTAAAGGCTATGGAAGCTGCTCTTGCTGGCAATGTTTCAAGTCCAGATTGTGACTGTGTACGAGAATTACTTGATGCAATTGATTCCTATATTCCTGATCCAGAACGCGATAAAGATAAACCTTTCCTTATGCCTGTAGAAGATGTGTTCACTATTACTGGACGTGGCACTGTTGCAACTGGAAAGGTTGACAGAGGTACCATTAAAGTACAAGAAAAAGTCGAAATAATCGGTATTAAACCTACTCGTGAAACTACCGTTACTGGTGTTGAAATGTTCCGCAAATTACTAGACCAAGCTATCGCAGGAGACAACGTTGGATTGTTACTACGTGGAATTGAACGCAAGGATATTGAAAGAGGTCAAGTTTTAGCTAAGCCTGGTTCAATCAAACCTCATACTCACTTTGATAGTTCTGTTTACGTTTTGACAAAGGACGAAGGTGGTAGACACACTCCATTTGTAAACGGTTACCGTCCTCAGTTCTATTTCCGAACCACTGACGTTACTGGTTCCATAAAACTACCAGAAGGTGTAGAAATGGTTATGCCTGGCGATAATGTTAAAATGGAAATTACACTTATAACACCTATTGCAATCGAACAAGGATTACGCTTTGCAATCCGTGAGGGTGGCAGAACAGTTGGATCTGGTGTTGTTTCAAAAATATTTGAATAGTATTTCATCTGTTTAATTTTTTTCTAACATTAACTTACTTTTATCAAGTGAACTTTCAAGAACTCTAATTATTATGAATAATTAGAGTTCTTTTTATTAATATCTTAAAATCCGTTAAATTTTATGCTAGACTTATTAGATGAATTAAATTACACAATTTGAACTCGATAATGCGGTTTTACAATGTAGTATTTATGACTCTTCGCTATTTTGTGTGGGTAAGTATATAAAAAAGATGAAATTATATACAGTTTAAGTTTCAAATTGGGTGTTTATAATTATTTGAAGAAGACAATAATGAAAAAACATTACTTAAGCCTAGAAAATTTGAAACTTGGATTAATTAATATATAGTTAATGAAGTGTAAGTTTCTAGGTATGCGCTTTCCTGTCGAGCTAAAGATCGAATTTTTTTCTAATATCTTTCCTGATAGTGATGAGAAAGGATATGCGCAAAGATATTAAATGAGTGCAGAAAGAAGAAAAGTGAGCTGTAATTTAAATACTAACGTCATGTTTTATAGAGAGTTAAATTAAAAAGCTTTAGGAGAAGGTGAATGTATAAATATGGAACTTGAATTTTCGCTTTGGCCTTAGGATTAACAGATCCAATGTATGTTTCAGAGGTTGTTTTCGATCAAAAAACAGGGGAACTTCATATTCATGTTGACTTTAGAAAGGGATCTAGATCCCATGTTCGAAATGTGCTGAGAACGAATTGCCAGTTTACGATGCCGCAGAATAAACATGGAGACATTTGAATTTTTGGCAATTAAGACTTTTGTACACATGAAAACGACGCGCACAATATGTCCTAAATGCGGAAAACACCTTTGGATTCCGCCGTGAATGGTCATAATAGTGGGTTTTCATTGCTTTTTTAGGCATTTATTATTCGATTGGCGAGGAAACTGTCAGTTTCTCAAATTCCGAAATAGTTGGAGACAGACTCAGCTTGTCTCGTCCCATACATGGATACGTTAAATCGGCATATCGTGTGAAGTCATTTGCTACCACTACTAATATCGTATAGATGAAACTTTAAAAAGTAAGAGGACACAACTATGTAACTACATTGCCGATATGAAAACCAGTAATGTTATATTTGCTTGCGCAAAGACACTAACGCAAAAAAATTTATTGACAATTGCCAAAGCAAGATGCGAACGCAACACAAATAAAGGAAATAACAATGGACATCTATCCTTCTTTTATGTCGGGAGCAATAATTATTGCCAAATGCATCAACCACATTTGATAAATTCCTGTCGTAAAATTGTTAAACAAAGCTTTAGATGATGCGACGAAGTGAGCAAAAATATAATCCATTGCTGAAAGCTCCGCTATGTCTGTCTTAAAAATCCCAAAATTGACAAATTCACAAAAAATCAAGCTTTAGTCTCCCCGTTTTGAGGCCTACAAAACTACGAAAGTTTATCAGATGAAACTCGCATTTCAAGATATTTATCGTTACGTTAAAAACCGTGATAAGGCAGACCTCTCTGTTAAAAGAATCCTTGTCTATGTAGATAGATCTCAGAAAGAACCAATAAAAAATTTTGCAAAAACTATTAGAAAACATTGGTGTGTCATTTTGTGTTATTTCAAGTGCGTCTTCTATCTATACTAATGGAAAGTATCAATAGTGCTTTCAAGAGATTAAACAAGGGCAAGGATTCAAGATATCAGAAATTTATTGACATGATTTACCTTGAATCGTCGCTCTCGATTTCACACTACTCGCACAAAATAGCAATTGGCATTTTATTAGTATCTTTAGGATTACAAAAATATCGACATACAAATTGATAATAGAATAATTGTGGAGTAATGTGATATATGCGGAGTAAAACAAAATATAAAATTAACACGGAAAAACTTAAAGAGCTTTTTATGACGGTAGGAATTGATAACGTTATAGATATTAAACCATTAGATTCAGGTGAATTCAACGCAGTATTTTCGGTGAAAACGGACAAAAAAGAATTTGTCATTAAGATTGCGCCTGATGATAGAGCACCGACGTTAGCATATGAAAAAGGAATGCTAAAAGCAGAATTGCAATGGTATTCTCTTATTCAGGAACATACAGACATTAAAGTCCCCGAAATATATTACAGTGATTTTTCTCGTAGGTTGATTCCTACAGATTATTTTATTATGGAAAAGATAGAAGGACAGCAACTCAATAAGATAAAACTTTCCTCAGATGAAAAAATGGAAATAACCATGCGACTTCCAGAAATAGCTCAGAAACTACACACAATAAAAAATAATGAATTTGGTTATTTACAAAGGTTATTACACAATGACTGGTATCAGGCAATAAGGGATATGACAATGTCGCTTGATTTAGATGCAAGGACAAAAAGGAAGCGTTGTCGCTATGCCGAAAAGTTGCTTTTCTATATTGAAAAACATAAAGAAATATTAAAAAAAGCAGAATGTTGCATGGTCAATTTTGATCTTAATGAAGCTAATTTTATATGCAGTCGCATTGGCGATTCCCTTGCTTTATCATTGATAGATCCTGAAAGAAGTTTTTGGGGCGACTTTATTGCCGACTTTGTGTGTATTGAAATGATGAACCCACTTAATAAGAAGACGGTAAGTCTTAGAGCTTATAATTCTGTTTCGAACTCGAAGATTGAAATAAATCGTGAAATAGAAATTCGCTATGCTGTCGCTTTGTGCTATTTGGGTGTATTAATGGACGTTGAAAAACATTTTCGTTATTCGCCGCTTAATTTTGGTTGGTGGCGAAATCTAATAGCAAGTAAAAGTTTAGTTGCTACTGCAATTAGGAGCTTGAAAAAGTAAATCAAAAAGATATTATGGCAGTAGAGAAAAGTATGGATGTTCTTTTTTATAGAAATTCGTTTGTCGAAAAAAGTGAGAAGATGTGTTTTGTTTAACTTTAATTTTTTAACCTTATGTGTGAAAATTCTCCCGCCTCTATAGGCGGTGATATGAATCGCACACCTTGTTCGACCGTCCTGTATTGACACTTCGGAGAATTTGTGAAAGAATCAGTGCATATAAGGGAGGTCTGATTTTCGAGTGGACTTGGATAGTAATAATCATGCGGTGCGAAAGACTTCGATTACTCATCTCATAGCGCATTACATCGAACCGTGGGACGCACGGGGATAGCTTGGTAAAACAACCTGCCGTAAGTGGGAGTTCTAAAGAAGACCCGCCTCAAACGCCGTAGGCGTTAGACGGCGGGAGTACATCACTTATCATACATACTTTGAGTTATAAAAAATCCAATTAAACTTCATATAGCCTTGTCTAATTGTTTTATCAATGTTAGCAATGAAAATTCAACTTAATTAAAATTAAGTGTTGACAAACAGGAAACTAACTAATACAATCGAAACAGAACATCGACTTCAGACTAACTCTCCTCCCCCCTTTTTACACAAATTAATACACACTCCTTTATATAGTCACTATGTTGGGAAACTTATATTTAATTTCAACACATTCGCATGCTTTATTCGCTTTTGTTGTGCCATTGTATCGAAGTCTCGAGCGTTAATTTTTGTCGGAATGGAAAGCGGGAAAATATTCATCCAGATTGAAAAATATTTTACATGCACAAAGCGAAAAACACACTCAATGAGTGTGTTTTTCGCACTGGCAAATAAATTGTCAGTCAATTTTGGCTCCCCCTGTTGGACTCGAACCAACGACCCTGCGGTTAACAGCCGCATGCTCTACCAGCTGAGCTAAGGAGGAATAAATTAGTCTTACAAGAAATGGTAGTAACTGTAAGACACAACGCATCTCAATTTCAAATGATCTTGAGAATTAATTTTTTAAAAGAATCCGGCAACGTCCTACTCTCCCGTGTCGTCTCCAACCAAGTACCATCGGCGCTGAAAGGCTTAACTTCTGTGTTCGGTATGGGTACAGGTGGTTCCCTTTCG
>JAITQU010000094.1 GCA_031288735.1 Christensenellaceae bacterium | reverse complement strand
ATTATATATCTATGGTCCTTGATTTGTCAAGAGAAAACAATAAAAAAACGCAGAAATTTTAGAAATTTCTACGTTTTGACATTTTATTTCGCTCGATATATTTTTTAGGGACTTTAGGTTAAAGTAGCTTGAATTTTTCTGGTTCTAATCGCAAAATTGCTATCCTGCTACTTGTTTTTAAAAAAATAATTAGTTATACAGAATGCGACTAAATTGTCTTTTTATAGTCAAAAATTTCTAAATTTTAATTATTGATAGTGTGGAAACAGAAATTCACTATTTTAAATTGTCGAGTAAATTTCAACGAATAATCAGCAATTTATCCATCGATTTGGAGTTCTTAGATGAGGTCTGCGCTATATAAGGATCTAAATTTTTGCCATTTGCACTCTCAGTGGTTGAAGAATTAACGCATTGCAACTTTGCTTTTGGGGCAACAAAGAAATATGTAATAATTAGATAAATTGTAGTGAGCACCCATGTGATGACAGCACAAAAGCAAATTCCAGTATAGCCAAAATACTCAAGAGAAATAAACGAAAACACTGTGCGAGACAAAAGTTCTATCCCACCAGCGACTAGAACAAGCATGCTACGACTAATCCCTTGCAAAACATTTCTAAATACACCTAGCAAGCCTAAAACAAAATAGAACGACCCATTTACCTTCAGGTATATTCCTGACAATTCATATATTCGCTCATAGCTATCACCGACAAAAAGCATTGTGAGTGGTTTAGAAAGTGTTATCACAAGAGTCCCGAAAATAATCGCACCAATAACCGAGAGAAAAACTCCAGATCTAATCCCAGCTTGAATTCGGTCGAAACGTTTTGCACCGAAATTCTGGCCAGTAAATACGGCAAGAGATAATCCTACGGAAAGCATAAACTGGGCAGCAAGAGTGTCAATTTTGACTGCTGCAGTGAATGCAATGACGTGGTCATTGCCAAGAGAGTTTATAGCGACTTGAACAAACAGAAGCCCGATTGAAATTAATGAAAACTGCAACGCCATAGGAATGCCTAGAGTCAACTCGCTATGAAAAGTTTTTGAGTCTAGCAAGAAATGCTTAGAACAGATCCTAAACATTGGGTAGCGAATAAAAGTGTAAACGATACAGCAAGAAGCTGCCACAACTTGAGATATGACAGTCGCATAGCCTGCACCAGCAACCCCCATATTGAACTTAAGTATGAAGAGAAAGTCGAGACCAATATTGAGTATAGAGGCAACTATCAAAAAGACAAGCGGTGTTACGGAATCACCGATTGCACGCAAAATGTTAGAGAATAGATTGTAAAACATTGTTGCGATCATTCCAGCAAAGATTACTATCACATAATCGTAGGCATAGTCGACTAGGTCAACACTAGTTTTCATTACTTGTAGCATGGGTCTCGCTAGATATACAGAAAGGATAGTAAGAAAAAGAGCAAAGACAAATGCGAGGATGATTCCGTGAGCTATGGACCTCCTTACACCCTCAAAATCCTTAGCACCGAATCGTTGTGCAGTATGAACGGAAAAGCCAGCTGTAAGTCCCATAGTGAAACTAATGATAAGAAAAGAAATTGATCCAGTTGCGCCAATACCACCAAGGGCAAGTGGTGATATTGTTTGACCTACAATGATGGCATCAACCATGCTATATAATTGCTGAAAAACATTGCCCACAAGTATGGGAGTCATGAATGTAAAAAGAGTCTTTAGTGGTTTGCCTTGCGTTAAATCTGAAGTTTTTTTCATATTACAGTCGCCTCTATTAGTTCAGTAGAATGCTCGATTTTGTGAAAATAGCGTTAGCATTCACTTTAAATTTAGCGATGTACGGTAGTTTGATGTTATTGAAACTTGCAACAATCATTTAAAAAACAGTTGCAAAGGAATCAGTATGCTTTTTCAAGCTAAGGTAGTTGCGCTTTTTGTTTACTTATTATATGCCTTGTCAACGTCTACTGCAAGTAAAACGAGACAAAAAAAGCTAGGAAAAAATGAATAATAAGTGAAAAGTTAAATGAGTTAAAAGAGTTAAATGACAAAGTAAGGTCAAAATAGGAGTCATCGAGGCACTTGGCATCGCACCTTAGACTAGTTGATAAATATCAATTGGCAATTTTGCTTTGTTATTAAAACATTGCCTTTTTTCAAATGGAGTGTGAACAGCAACCCCAATGTGGCAATATGTGAATTTGCATTTGAAATTAATTGATGTTCTCTGCAATTAGCGTTTAGATTATGTTGACAATTACTGCATGCGGAACAAGGTTTTCGAAGGTTACCAATAGTTAAGTTAAGTCAGTCTGTCTTTTGTAAAAATCTTAAAAGGACAACAAAGAATTTGGAAATCTAATGCTGAGTAATATCTTCAATGATTTTACCATCACTGAATTTTATTTGTCTTTTAAATTCTGACGCAATAGAAGAATCATGAGTGATGATTATAACTGTTTTCCCTCTTTTGTTGTTTATGTCAAGTAGTTTATCTATTATTTCTCTCGATGTATTGACATCCAATGATCCTGTTGGTTCATCTGCAAATATATATGGTGGGTCGGCAACCAAAGCTCGCGCAATAGCAACTCGCTGTTTTTCGCCACCAGATAAAAGAGCAGTTTTCTTCTTCAGATATTTAATTAATCCAACGCCACCGACAAGGTTGATAACCCTTTTTTTTCTTTCAGCGTGTGGCATTTTGACGAAGTCTAGTGGCAACATTACGTTTTCCATTACGCTGATAGCATCAATTAAGCAAAAATCCTGCATAACGATGCCCAAGTTCTGCGATCTGAATCTTGCTAGCTCGATGTCGCTTAGCTTTGTGATTTCTAAATCATCAACGGTGACACTGCCAGCTGTCGCAGTCTCAATTCCGCAAAGAATATGCATAAATGTTGACTTTCCCGATCCCGATTTTCCAGTAATAGCTATGCTCTCACCATCCCCAATTTCAATATCAACACCATTGAGTGCTTTGCATTCACTTTGCATACCTTCATTATATACTTTTGTTAGACCGCTTATTTTGATCATTTTGAGATCACCTCAGATTTAAAATTATTAATAGCTGTTTGTTCATTTTTATGTGTCTTAAGTTACCACCTTAATTTTTAGTTATGTAATAAATATATGTTGATGAGCTCTGCTAGGTAGCATATTTATATCTGTTCAAAATTTATGTGCTATTACTTATCAAGTTAAATACCTGCAACACCAATATAGGATAGTTTAGGGTGTTTAAACAAGTTTCTGATTAATTGAGATGACACATTAAGCATGAACTCGGTTGCTTTATGTAATA
>JAITQU010000092.1 GCA_031288735.1 Christensenellaceae bacterium | reverse complement strand
CTTCACTTTTTTTGCTGTTATAAATTATAATCCTTATTCGAAATTAGCACCATTTTTAGCTATGTCTTTAAGGTCTTTTTTCACCCCTAAAAACGACAATTAATTATACAACTGACCGTGAAATGGTTGAGTAGTGTTACTGTTCACACCCCAAATGGAAAAACATGGTCACTGTCCATCCTTTGTAGATGTTTGGAAAAAGATCAGCACTTTAGTAGAAAAAGACACAGTAATAAGCGTTTCATATGTAGAAAAAGCTCTTTTAAATGGCAATTTAAGAAATGCGCCTTGCATTTATCAACAATAACAATTAATTCAGGTGTGGTGTGAACAGTAACATTTGGTGCTGTTCACACCCTATATGGGAAAACATAGTTATTCTCCGTCCGCTGCATGATGTTTTGGAAAATGTCAGTGCATTGGCAGATAAGCCACAACATGATCGTTTTAAATGCAGAAAAGCCCTTTAAAATAGCAATTTTTGAAATTTGTTTTAGATTTAGGTCATTAACAATTAAGTTGTTGTTGTTTTCATATAAGGTGTGAACAGTAACATTTGGTGTAGAATGTAAAATGAACTGTCTCAGAAAATTGAAAATTTTCAGACCGTCAAAGAAAATAATTTTCCCTCGTATATCTCATAAGAATTGCAACCTTTGTGCATAAAACGTGGCATCGAATTTATATAGTTTTCTATCTCTTTAATGAACTTGTTTGAGTATTTAGATATGTAGAAACCCTTTGGAATAGACCTTCTGATGATTGCGTTTTGGTTCTCATTTGAATTAAACTACTCGAAAATAAATATTCAACCTCTGTAATTCTAAATCTCATTAAAAATTTTCAAATAACAAAAACTGAAAACAAACACGTTAATACCACTGTTTTAGCAGATTTCATTAAAGATATGTCATTGCGTTTTCCACTTCCGCTCACCCATTATTTTTTGACAGATACTCAAATAAAGTCAATTTTTAACCACAAAATATGAATTTTAGATGCGCTAATCGAATGCTAAAAATTTGAATGAACCTTGTGTTTCGTATCAGTTATCACTATGTTTTAAGATTAATAACCAAGACAGGTAATATCAAAACTCAACTTGAAATGCAAATCAATATTAATGTTGCGTTTAACAACACATGTCATAATGCGTAGTGAACACTAATACAACTCACTAAATGCCACAATTCATTTTACATTCTACAGGTTTGAACAGATAGATTATATGGATTTAATTTTGGTTGCTATTGTAGTTACTATTATGGTAAAATATTTTTAATTTTATAGGAGAATAATAAACATGAATTTATTACAACAGCTTTCAGCAGCAGAATCTAATCAGATGATAATGTACATCCTTCTTGGGGCGTTCCTAGTCCTTATGATCGTTGTCTCAATTATTCCACGTCGCAAGCAACAAAAAAAATTGGCAGCGATGATGTCAAGCCTTGGAGTAGGCGATATGATCATGACAATCGGTGGATTTGTCGGCACAATAGTTGCCGTTGACACTGCAACCGACAGATTCACTATCAACATAAGCTCAGATGTGGATAATCCAATAAATGTTGTCGTTTTGAAGAGAGCAATTCATAGCAAATTATAGTTTTGAAATTTAATTTTAGTCACCATTTGGATGCACAAATTGTTTATTTTGATTAACTAATAAATTTAACAGCTTAAAATGACATCCCTAAATCAAATCTGTGGTTGAAATTTTCTAACACCTGTAGACAACGAACGCTATCTTCTAGATATACGTTTGTTGTCTTCCTTTAATGTTATTTTAATATAAGTTAGGTCAAGCACTTTTTTAACTTAAAATTCTAGTTTAAATAAAGTTTACTAAATTTTAGTACCCTTGAGAAATCTAAATTCTAACGAAACTGGTTTCATTTGGGACATTAAGTCTATAAAATATGTGGCAACCTCTAAAAACAATGTTTTTTCATGACAATTTAGAAAAACGCTTTTTAAATTTTCCAGTTAAAAATATTTATTCCTAAAATTTACAAAAATCGCAATTTGCCTCCTGTTTAAGCTCTTTTTACACACATTTTTACATTATTAAGGGCATTTCATCCGCTTTTAACAGAGCTTCCTACTAAATATGAACAACGCTTCAAATTGCAGCTAAATTCATCATCGTAATATCTCTTTTTACCCTTTCAATTCCGTGTGAGCGAGAACTTATTCCTCCTTGGTTAGTCATGATTTTTCTGTGTTCTTTAAGAAGTTGTGAACTTCTGAATTCGATATTCAAATTAAAATTCTATATGCTTACAAAATTTGAGGAAATCAAGAATGAAATGTAATATCCTATGCGCAAACACATCAGACCAATCTTTAAGTGCAGTAATAGAGCAGCTTGGAAAAAACAATATACCAGGCAGTAATCACATATTCATTACACCTAATCGGTTTTCAATCTCGATTGAACAGGAGCTATTCGATTCTCTCAATCTTGACGGTGCAGTTAATATTGATATTGTGCCTTTTTCTCGTTTTGCAACGAATGCCTTAAAAAACATCTCTCCTAGACACTGTCTTACAAATGAGGGTGGTGTGCTTATTTTAAAAAAGGTCATTGATAAGCAAAAAAACAAGTTAAAACGCTACAAAAATGCGGTAGAGATGTCTAGCTTCCCTAAAAATATGTTCTCAATCATTTCAACCATTAGGGACTCTGGTTACACTGCAGAAGACTTGGAAGCTAGAATCCCTTCACTGTTACATAATATTGGCTATAAAGTTCACGATATTGCGCTACTCTGTAGAGCTTACGAAAACGCTTTGATTGGTGATTGGGACATCGAAAGCGAGATCGAGAGTGGTAACGCAAGCGCAGATTTGGTAGAACAAATTGTAAAAGATGACTCGATAACAAAACTAGAGCGCTTTGCACTAGTCATACGAGACATACCAAACATTGCTATCACTCACATCTATATAGGTGCTTTTAATAGTTTCACATCTAAGGAAAAAGATATCATTAAAGAATTAATAAGATTTTCAAAGAGCGTAAGCATTGCTCTCACCACGGGAACCGATGCTAAAAATCGCTCATGGTATCCTGTAAGTTTAGTAAGCACAATTGAAGAGCTTGCAAATATAGTAGGTGCTGAGGTTTCAATAATTAAAAGCTCTTCTCAAATATTAGAGCCGTTTTCAACTATTAATCGTGAATTATTTGCATATTCTGGCGAAAAAGCAAAAAATACACATAAGGTTATTCCGTATAAAGAAAACACCCTGTTCGATGAAGCAAACGGTATAGCACGCGAGATATCTAGATTGGTTCGTCGTGAAAATTATAGATATAAGGATATTGCTGTAATTAATTGCAATCCCACATTTGAAGATATTTTGATTAGCATTTTTGAAAGGTATGATATTCCATATTTTGCCGATGTTAAATATCCACTCCAAGAAACGATGCTTGCAGGGTACCTGGTTACAGCACTTGAAGTAGTTGATAGCAACTTCAATCGTGACATGGTTTTTAAACTACTTAAATCACCATTGTTTAGCGCTAGTTATGATTCAGTTTGTAGCTTTGAGAATTTTGTGATTAAGCACGACATAAATCGGCATCTTTTTTTAAAGCCGTTTACTGAATTTAAAGGTGTCAGGGATATCGATGTTATTGAAAGTACTAGAATAAAATTAATGACACTCCTAAGTGATATTCCTTCAACTAGCTGCTCTGCTAGACATTTCATAGGCATCTGTCGATCAATAGTAGGCGGTGCGGATTTTTTATTAGCCTTAGAAGATGCTATTGAGAAAATTAAAAATACTAATCGCTATCATGCAGTTAATATAGCTTCTAAAGACAAGTTTGAGTCCATTTTTTCGGAGTTTGAGGAGCTACTGTGCGACTATCAAGCGACATTTGCTATGCATATTGAAACTTTAAAGGCATCCATTTCTAGCGTACAGCTAGCTCTTATTCCACAGTCAATAGATAGTGTTTTTGTTGGCAATATTGCAGAAAGCAGGTTTAATAATCTCAAAGCCGTTTTTGTTACTGAAGTTTCATCTACGATGTTTCCATCTGAAGAAAAAAACAAACAGATTATCACAGCAGGCGAATTTGATCTATTATCGGCTAATGGAGTCCATTTATATCCATCCCCCCACGATCGGATGCGCGAGCAAGAGTTCCTGCTACTCGATCTAGTTGCACGTATTAAGGAATACTTATACATAGGATTTGCTGTCTCCTTACCCAACGGTGAATCTTGCGTAGCATCAATAGCATTCAAGGAAATATGCAATATATGCAATGTGGATATCTCAAATATTCCATCACTAAACGCAAGATACTTGCCAACAAACACCACAGACGAAAAATCGATTGAGGACTGTGCGGTTACTGTTAAAAATGCTTATTTTCAATATCTAGCACTAACAGGGGATGAAACATTGCTTACGGCACAGGCAATAACATGCAGAGATACGCTCTACAATGCTTTAGATGACTATCATAAAGCTAAAGCAAGCAAACTATCAATAGCTAGTAGCGATGCGGTTTCAGATAAGGAAGAAAAATCAACAGATCCTGATTCTAATACCGCTTTTATTCCACCGCTCGAATTAATGTTTTTTAAAGCTAAAAATGGTTCATACAAAACAAGTGTGTCGCAGCTTGAAACATATTTTAAGTGTCCTCACCTGCATTTTCTAAAGTATGGAATGAAAATAAGACAACGTGAAACAGCGGATATATCTTATTTTGACATTGGAATCATCATGCATAAATGTCTTGAGATATATTTTAAAGATACTTTAAACAGACTCCGTGAAATGAATGAGCAAGAAGTAAATGCCGCAGCACACGATGCCATGATTAAGGCTATAAACCTGGAAGTGCGCGACAGCATTTTACGTGATCTAACAAAAGTCAATATTATTAACCGAATCAAAAAGGAATGTGTTAATGCGCTTAAAATATTAACCGCAAATGTAATACGGTCTAAATACACGCCAGCATTTGTAGAAGCCAAGTTTGGTGAAGATGAGACTTTCCCGTCCATCATCATTGACACTGAAAAGGCATGTTTTTGTATTCAAGGCAAAATTGATAGAATTGATGTCTATAATAATAATGCAGTAGCCTTCGATTACAAGACTACCTCAGCATCAGCATCAGTTAAAGAATCTGATATATTATGTGGAACTAATATCCAGTTACACATCTATCTAAATGCGATAAAAAGTCAAAATTTAACTCCAGTTGGTAGTTGTTACATTGTTATAAAGGATAGCTATAGTAAAAATAAAGAGAACGCATTTGGTTTGGTAGGCCAAATTGCCTGGTATGCTTGTGAGAACGAAGTTATCTCTGATTTTGATACTAAAGCTTACGAGCAGGCATTCAGCACTCATCAACTTACTAGTAGCCCTAACCTAGTAGCAAACATTAAGTGGAGTGATAAGCAGAAGAAAGTTCTGCCTACTTCCCAAAAATGTTTTTTAGACTCGATTAAGTTTGAAGAAACCATGAGCTATGTAGTAAATGTGTCAAAACTAGGACTAGAAGAAATATGTAATGGATACATTGCTAAAAGCCCAATCGGCGAGAATCGTTGTAGTAGTTGTATTTATTCTGCTATCTGCATGGAAGAAGGCAAGAAATATGTTAGAGAAGCACCAGGTTCTCAAGATAGCTAAAATCAATGGCAAACTAACTCTAAACGCCCTTAGTAAAAATATAAAGGACACAAAATTATAACTTGTTATAAATATAAGATTAACACTACTAAAGGTTTTAACAAAATTAATTGTAGGCCTATCTACTCGAACAGTCGAGATGATAGCTTTAAATAATAACTAGCTTTCATACCATTTCTATTTGAACGACAGTTGTCTAAGACTGATAATAGAAAATTTAGATACCTAACAAAGCATGGATAGGAGCAAAGAATGGGTAAAATATCGTGGACTGATGAACAAACGCAAGTATTTGATGAAAAAACTGGTAATCTTCTGGTTAGCGCATCTGCAGGGTGTGGGAAGACTGCGGTCATGGTTGAGCGAATATTTCGCTACTTGAATGAAGGTGGTGAAATCACTCGGCTTATAGTGATAACATTTACAAAAATGGCTGCAACAGAAATGAAAGAGAAACTAACTGATGTTATTTATTCGGAAATACGTAGAGGTACTGCAAAAAATGTTGATCATCTTAACAAGCAAGTAACCGATATCCCTTTCTCTTTTATGGGTACGATTGATAGTTTTTGCTCAGAGCTGTGTCGCAGATATTTTGATGTTATTGGTAGCGAGCACTCGTTTAATATAATAGACAATCCAGAAACTAGCGCACTGTTTGATAAAGCCATCACTGAAATAATGGAAGAATCGTTTGTGGAAGGAGACCCTAGATTTTTAAGCATTCTTGAATATTTTGGGCAAGGTCGTGGCAATGAATTGTTTAAAGAGCTGATCAGTGATATACACACATTTAGAGCATCTCAGCCAGATAGTAAAGAATTTTATCGTTTAATTGATGAAAACAACCAAAAAAGTATTGATGAATTACCTAGCACCAAATATATCTTCTCATATTATCAAAAGCGCATTAGCCACCTTCTAGACAGGTGCTATAAACTATGTAGCGACTTTAAAATTTTACCAGAGAAAATCAATTATTTCCAAAATTTAGCACCGCATATTGAGGTGTTGGAAAATATTAGCAAAGCTCACACAATAGCAGAAATAATAAATGCTATACATATAACATTAACTAAAGAAAGAAATCAAAAAAAGGGAAAAGGTGAGGATAGTATTTTCACGAATCTAGCAGAAAAATTAATTTCCTTACAAGGAAGTATTATAGAACTTGTAACAAAACTTAAAGGAGATCTGTGTTTAGACACTGAAAACATAACTTTTGATGCAGTAGTTCAAAAAGAAAGAATAGGACTTGAAACAAGTTTACGGGTTTTTCAATTTGCTGATGCGGTTGAAGAACGATATCAGGAGCTTAAACGCAAGAAATCTGTCGTTGATTATGCCGATCTCGAGAGATTTGCTCTTGAAATCCTCTCAAACGATGCAAGATCAAAGGAATTTGCCGATGGAATTGATGCATTGTACTTGGACGAATACCAGGACACAAATTATTTACAGGATAGTATAATCGCAAAAATAGCAAAGGGTAATGTCTTTATGGTAGGTGATGTTAAGCAGTCTATATATAACTTTAGGTCAGCTGATCCTGAAATATTTCTAACTAAGAAAAAATTATATCATGAGGATTCAGAAGCTGGAAAAAACCTTCCACTCAATCGCAATTTTAGATCAGTAAAACCTGTACTAGATTTTGTCAATCAAGTCTTTGATCAAATTATGACGCACGATTTTGGTGGAATTGCTTATAAAGAAGAGGCACGACTAGTGCCCAATGAATTCGTTGCCAGTCCAGACCCAGCATTCCCAGCTGTATCTATTATGTTTTTCGAAGAAACGAATAAGTCTGAGAAAAAGTCTTGCCCAGAAATTTATAGCGTGAAAAACGGAGCGCTTGTAGAGGATGAAATACCTCAAGAAGGTGAATATATAGTCGATAAAATTGTGAAAATTGTAGGAAAAATGTCCATTTTTGATCGTAAATTAAATTCGAACCGCAAACTAAGATATGGAGATATAAGTATTTTGTTTAGAAAACGCGGCAAGGATGCAAATGATGTAATACGTTGCTTAAATGATGCCAAAATTCCTTGCAATACTGCCGATTTTGGCGATGATGGTGGGAGAATTAGTCCTATTAGATCTTTGATAGCGTATTTGAGACTCATTGATAACTACATGCTCGATGTGCAGCTCTATGCAGTGTTGAATTCATATTTGGGCGGATTTAGTAGTAGTGAACTTGCCTCTTTCCAGCTTGCCGTAAATGCTAACGATAAAAACCCAAGCTCATCAAATAAAAACAATAACACTTTCTTTTGGGAAGCAGTGAAAAACTATGATAAGGCGGACGATCTAGCAAAGAAACGTGATGAATTTTTTGCCACACTAGAAAAATTTAGACATCTATCGAAAATCATGTCCGTTGGCAAACTCCTTGATGTAATCCTTGTTGAAACGGGGTTCGATGGCTATTTGATGCAACATGGAGTTGATGGAATAAGCACAATTAACGCATTCATTTATCAGGTAAAGCAAAACAGCGATCTTGATATCAGTGATTTCCTTGCAATGTATGATCCCAATTGTGATGGAAAGGGTGAAATTAAAGTTAACGTTTCTACTGGTAGCGATAATAGTGTTAGATTTTACACAATTCACAAAAGCAAGGGATTAGAATTTCCTGTTGTCTTTCTTGCTGGCTGTAATCAAAAATCCAACAAAATTGCATTATCAAAAAAGAAACTGATACTTGATGTGTCGCTTGGTATTGCTTCTGTGTGGAGGGATCTCGACAATAAACTAGAAAGCGAAACTATTTCTATGAATGCAATCAAACTTAAGAAACGAATTGCCGAAAAAGAAGAATTATCACGCCTACTTTATGTTGCTATGACCCGAGCTGAGTTTGCACTGTATATTACAGGAACAATTACCACTAAAAAAGTTGAAAAAGTTGAAAACGATATTGAGTATGCTGATGAGTGTGAAACTCACGCTCAATTGATAAAATTTGCATCGAAGCAGGATGAAAAATTGCTAAAATATTACGATCTTTCTAATGCTGAAAAAAAGACAGCAGTCGAAGAGTCGATTTTGCATTTTGATACGAAGTTTTTGGATGTATCTATAAACTGGCAATACCCGCATAGCAATTCAGTGCCAATTTTTTCAAAATATTCCGTCAGTGGTCTTTATTCATCGCTACAAGATGATGACGCCTTAAAAATTCCACATATATTATCGCATCAGACTGCTGAAAAAGGTACCACTTACCATCGGTTTATGGAGCTAGCTGATTTCAATATTAACACAGTGACTGGAATTAAAGAAGAAATCGTAAAATTATCAGATAAAGGATTGCTCTCTAATATTGAACTATTAAACCCTCATTTACTTGCAAATATATTGCATGATGATATTTTCACATCACTTAATTCTGGTTCAAGCGTTTATCGAGAAAAATCCTTCCTTTTAAGAGTTAGAGCTGATGATGTTTTGCCAACCAAAGTAACAGATAAAATATTGGTGCAAGGAATTGTTGACCTTTTAATATTTGGAGAAGAAAATATTCTAGTTGACTACAAGGTCACCGAACTTCCACCATCGGATATTAAAGAAAGATACAAAATGCAAATGGCGTACTATGTAAATGCAGTTGAGCGATTATACAAGATGAAATTGTCTAAAGTCGTAATTATTGTGTTTTCACCAAATGGCTATTATAAAATTGAAGAGAGTGCCTCGTATTTCAAACTAAACTTATCTTATAAACTAGAATCCTATTAAACGGTCGAAGCCCTCATTAAATGTTCTATTGATAGGTTTTAATGCTTTTTGGAATATCTATCGATGCAGCAAAGTAGACCATCCCGAGTTTAACACTTCATGTATATTATAATTTTTGGAACAGTTTTTACTGGCTTGACGAACTTCTTTGAGTTGTCCTTTAAAATCATGGTATCTGATCAAACAAATAAATATTTAGTCGACATAAATTCTTAAAACTTCCTTATTTATGACTGCGTTTCTTTTCGAGAGCGTCTAAAAAATGATGTAACTTTATAGACAAGTTTTTGTAACTCTACCTATTGAAAACTTTAGTTGATGCAGATCGTGTAGTGTAGGTAAGCGGAAATTTCCAACAATACCAAGCGAGTTCAAAATTAATTGCATGTCTTCATTGGGTTCTTTGACACGACAGTACCCTCCAGGAAGCACATCCACCATGAATTCATTTAGTGCCTTCTTTATTCTCGATGCAGGACTTTGGTACTTACTTACTTACTTATCAATTATCCAAGACTGCGTGCCCTTTATTTCTCTTTCGTTAGCACTTACTCCAGCACTTGTCAGCTTTGTGCAAGCTGCAAAAGCTTGATCACCAATAACTATAGCACTACTACTTGCCTGAAAAACCAATGTGCTCAATTCGGGCAACCCTATAAACGTAGCACTAGCAATACTTGTTATGCTAGCTGATATTGTTATTTTAGAAAGAAAATGGATATTATCAAACGATGCATATTGTGGGGACGCATATTCCTCGCCGTCTAGAAACAATAATTTTTCAAAATAAGTAACGCGGGAAAGCACTAATATCTTTGTAACGGACCTGGTAATAACTTGTTTCTCGTCATCTATAGTGACTGTAATAGTATAAGTATTAGGAAATTCTAAGTGATCAATTAATCCAATGTAGCCTACAGCTACAAATGAATCAATGTCACTAGCTTGTTTATCAATATCTAGCATCTTGCCGTCATCGTCTAAGCCGGCAAAAACAATGTACTTTAAGGACTCGTTCCAGTCTGCTGTTTTCTCTAATAAGTGTGTTTCTTCAATTTTTCTAACAGGTGTCCAAGCAGCAAAGGAACCACCTAGAGAGCTTAAACAAGCAGTCATGAATAATATTACTAATATTATGGGTATTACTACAATTCTACCTTTGAACATTTTTATTCACCCCCAAATTCAGGAGCCGTTAATGTAAGCTTAATTGAAATAACTGTGTTTTTCAAATCAGGTGCAGTGAACTCCTCAGCGGTTGTCATCTGCGCTATGACCTTAATTGGGATACTTATATCCGCTGGGACAAAAATGTAATCATCGAAAAATATTGTCTTATTTGCATCTATCGAATAATCGCTTGCATCTACAATTTGCAAACCGCTATTATCGATGTAAGCCGCCTTGTTTAGCAAGGGAGTCCAATTTGTCCCATCTAAGACCTTAAAGCCACCAAGTGAGTCATATCTTACAACTTGTCCTAGTATATCAAAGTCAATTGTGACTGCGATTTCAGCATTTGCAACAAGGTCACGACTGTCTGAGATATATGTATTCGTAGCTGAAATTCCTACACCGACAGCATTGTTTATAGAATTGTCACCAATATAATAAACAAAGCTTGTGTAAAATTCAATGGTAGTAGCCGCCTTTTTCAGGTAGTCTATATCATCCTGCTTATTTGCTGCCACTGCACCAGCCTTCAAAATTGCAGGAGCTAGAGCCCCTTCTTCAGCGTTGATTGGTGCATCAAATGAAAGCACCACCATGCTATTAGACGGAATCAAATAATTGTGTTTAAATTGATAGTTAGCGTTAAACCATGAGTAAGTGTATGCAGCAACACTTACCATGACTGCAACTGCTGAAAACACAAGTGTTATTAACATCAAACTTAGATTTTTTAGTTTCATACATCATTACCATCTGGAAAAATGTTATATGTGAGCGAAAAGAAAAATTTGCTCTGCATATAGTGATATGAGCTAAACTCGAACTTGTTAAAGTCATAGTTGCCTAATTTCCATTTTGAATACCGTGTTTCATCAAGGTATATAATCCTCATTGTGAAGAGATTTGATCCATCATTAACAATATATCTAGTGTTATCACTAACATTAATAACATACCCCTCCTGATCTATGTAATATTCATCGTCACCTGCTGAAAGGCGGAACGTAAAATATTCAGCTGGATAATTAGATGAAAACTGATACTTGTCAGTTTCAGCTTGCGAGTATTTTGTAATAACAACACTATCTAAACCAATTTTTAGATAACACATTTTAGACTGCGTAGAGCAATCAATATTGATATTTACCACAGCTTCAAACGGTGCATCAGCGTCTTCAGGACCACCAGTACCAGTTTGCCCATTATATTGAGAATTTTCGACAATACTAGCATTCAGATTTGCAGTAAAACCCTGCGAAGCGACAACCTTAGTGCTTGTCGATTGTGTCTGTGCATTTCTAAAGAACCACGCAAAGGAGGTTACTAACGTGACGGCAATAAACACCATTATTAACGTTGGCAAACTCATCTTTCTAAGTAACATTTTCCTGAATTGTGAAGCAGGCATATCAACCTCTCAAAATGCGCTTTTTAACGACAATTGCGCTTTGTGACTCAGCATCCCTAAACAATGTTGTTTGTTCATCAATATCAGATGAATAAATAACATAACCATCTTCATTATAGCTTTCGCCATAGTACGTTTCAATATATGTTTGCTTAAAGGTGTGCGGTGGTATAATAATATCATTTAGCAATTTATAGTTTGCAAAACTATAAATCTTGATTAGTGTTATTTGAAGGTGGTTCGAAATCAAATACGGATTATTAGTGGTTCCTGCTGTTCTTTCAGTGCTAGGTACATAATATGGTTTAACTACATAATTAAGTAAAGTATCTATAAGACTTGAGTCCTCTAAGACATAATCTGAATAAACTTTTCCGCCAGCTATGCTAACAACATATCCATTCAAACTAAACGCATTTCTTAGATAACTAACATTTACTGCCGATATTGCTATATCATCATCTAATATGCCGATCCCGCCTAGTGAGGAAATTGTTTGGTAGTTATATGTAGTCATGATGCTTATGTCAACAAAGCTTTTTCCTGATATTGATGATGTAACGTTTTCATCATCGGAAATTTCAAGATATCCTACCAAACTACCAACAGCAAAATTGCTTATATAACTTTCGTAAGTGGCATTAACAAAAATATAACCAATGGTTTCACAGTTAGATATAATAGAATTAATTGCATGCCCAACAATGCCACCCACAAAGACCTCGGAAACTTGAGTCACCACATGAATATTTCCCTGGACGCTTATATTATCTAATTCGCCGTTCTGAACAGTTCCTGCTATCACACCAACGCTAGAAAGAATTCCGTTAGAAATGCCGCCGCTTACACCGTTTGATATAAGTGTTACATCTCTTAATATAAGATCTTTTACTTTCCCGCCAGTCGTCAATCCATCAGCTGATAGAATAGTTCCCCCTTCAATTTGCTCAAAGAGTCCTGCGCCATCTATAAGTATATTACTAATTGTGTAATTTTGTCCATAGTATATACCCTCAAATATTACTTATCAAGTTAAATACCTGCAACACCAATATAGGATAGTTTAGGGTGTTTAAACAAGTTTCTGATTAATTGAGATGACACATTAAGCATGAACTCGGTTGCTTTATGTAATA
>JAITQU010000263.1 GCA_031288735.1 Christensenellaceae bacterium | reverse complement strand
TTTAAGTAGGTTAAATGGTGATACCCACATAAAATATAGTGTTGGTATTCAAAAATGTCAAGAGCAGAGTTATTCTATTTCGTAAAAAAAACCATAATTGATGTATTTAGATTATAATTCCTCCAATTTTACCCTGGGGACTTGGGAACCCAGCAATTCTAATTTTGACAAATTTGTTTTTTTGGCATGGTTTTTGAGTTTTCTTAAAAATAGTAAAGCAATGGGTTTTTGATAAATAAATGTGAAAAATACAATTTAATTTCATTTACTATGTTTATTTTGATCACATAGTCAATTTTTTTGGTATAATAAACTTAACATACTATATTGATATAATAAGATCAAACAACTCTTCTAAAAATAATGACTGTGCAAACTGAGGATAAATACATATGAATGAATTGAAATTCAGGTAAAAAACTATATTTAAATAACACTTGACATGAAGATTGCAATTAGTTATCCTTATTTCATGTCAGTTCTAACTACATATATTGACGATATGTGCGAAATATCCAAGGCTATACCCGATGTTAGACGAGGGAAAAACTGCCATTACTCCATGCAAGATATTATAATGGGCGGTTTTTCTGTGTTTTTTATGCAAAACCCATCATGGTTAGCTTATCAAAAGTTATTAGAGAATCAACATCATCAAACAAATGTAAATACCTTATTTCATTGTGAAAAAATTGCATCTGATAACCATATAAGAAATATTTTAGATAAAATTAATCCTTCTCAATTTGATAGTATGTATAATTTAATATTAAATGATTTACGAGAAAAAGGTTATCTTGAAAAATTTAAAGTATTAGGAAATAAGACATTAATATCAGTTGATGGTACAACTTTTTTTCAGTCCAACGAGATATGTTGTGGAAAATGCTTACATAAATATCATAAAAAAACTGATGAATATGAATTTAGTCATATGATGCTTGGGTTAAGTATAACTTCTACATATTCAAAAGAAGTAATACCTTTAGCACCAATTTTTGTTGCTAATAGTGACTTAAGTGAGTCAGAAAGAAAAAATAACACTCTTTTAAAACAAAATTCAGAGTATAAGGCCTTTAAATTTTTTTGTGAAAATGATTTTAGTCGAATTGAGTCTTTAAATCCAGTAATTGTAGGGGATGCCCTTTTTGGACGAGAACCTATCATTGCCTTGTTAAATGACCATTCAAATGCTAATTTTATATTCTCTTGTAAACCAGGTAGCAATAAAACAGTTTATGATTTCGTCGATAATGGTGATTTATGTACATATAAAACAATTAAACGAGTTAAATCAAATGTTAAAGAAGAATGGATATACGAATGGTTGAATAATATTCCTTTAACTAACTCTCAAACTCCTCTAAGGGTTAATTATATTTCTTTAACTATAACACAGTCGCCAAATGCCGAGCAAATCAAGAAATTAGAAAAAAAGGCTAGGAAAAAGTCAAATTACAAAACATATGAAAATTTTTTAATAACAAAAAAATTTGATTTTATTACTGATATTGATGTATCAGAAGAAAATATTGAAGAATTAATAGCATGTGGTCGCTCGAGATGGAGTTTAGAGAATGAATTTAACAGTTTAAAAACAAGAGGATATAACTTTGAACATAATTATGGACATGGAAAACTTAATTTGTCAAATGTTATTGCTACATTCATTCTTTTATCATTTTTAATGCATACAGCAGCCTCTTTGACTGATGAACTCTATAATCTTGCCAAGAATGAATTTTCAAATAGAAAATATTTTTTTCATAGTTTGTTTTTATTAACACAGATTTTTATTTTCTCTGATTTTTCATCTATATTTAATGTTATAATAGGAAATAAAAGTTGCAATATTTATAATGATTCAAGTTAAAAAGCATTTTTTTTAGTTACTTATGTATATTTAGTTTTTTTATTCTAATTTAAATAAGAAAAGCAACTTTCGATTTTGTTTTAATTATTAAATAGTTGCCACTGAAAAAGTCCTGGAACCCCAGAGATAAACAGAGCCCGGTGGCATTTTTGGCCAGCTTGTAAATTTCAGAGAGCTTGGCCCTTTAAAATTTGCATAAGGTAGTACAAAATAGCAATTTTATACTAAAAATATCAAAAAATGAATATAGTAATCCCTTAAAAGCATTTGAAGCCTTTTATCACCTATTAGGAAGGGTGTTTATGCTACTTTTGGCAAAATACTCGGCTTGCTCACCTTTGGTCTAATAAAAGGCACTTTTCTGGTCTTAGATTTGGGGCTACGTTTCTTCTTAAAACAACAGACAGCCGCTAAAGTTTCAGCTCCCTTTATGTTGAGAAACCGTTTGAGATTAAAACCAATAGCCGCTGATAAGGCATTGACATGATCACCCGAGATGCCGTGTAACAAGTTAAGATTTAAACCATGATCCGCTTTCATGTGGCCAATGATGGGCTCAACACTTGAACGGCTAATCAAATTTAAACGAATACCTTCTCTCTCAAGAGGATCGGAGGATTTTGGCAGGTCACTTGGGTTAAGAATTTTAACTCCCATTACCTCAGGTCGTCCTCGATAACCAAGATCACCAATGCCCAACTCAGGCATGTAGCCGTTATGAACGCGCTGCATCATCTCAAGAGTAGGCTCTATAGTGTCGCCATCGTAGGGGGCACCTTGCAAACTGGCGACACCAAGAATAAGCTTATGTTCGCACCCGATAGCAATAGAGACCTTGTTACCGAACTCGTACTTTACAGAGGCTTTTCCTTTGGCAATACATGCAACATGAGGTTCATAAATGCTATAGATTTTATCTTTATCATGCCTAGTTTGGTTAACAGCTTTGCGATAATTAGTCATTGATTCAACAAAAAGAGGATCATTTTTTGTCTGTGAAAGAGCTTTTGCTTCTAGTTGATCTAACAAATCATTAGCAATATCTTTTGTTCTATCTTTAGCCTCTTCAACATTTTTTTTAGATTCATCGGATCTAGTTGATTTAGATAAATTAATAGTCTTTTTTAATATGGCAACTTCATCATGATAGTCTTCGTCAAATGTAATACCAAGATGAGAACTAATAGCCCAACATTGTGAAATAACATCTAGTCTTAACTTTGTATCAGTAGGAAAAGAAATATTTTTTTTCTGGACTGTAGTATCTAAGATAACTTTTGATTCAAGACATTCAGAAGAATGGATACGTACAGTTTCAGCGAAAATTAATTCTAAACCTTCTTTACCGATTTTTTTCCGAAAATTACATAAAGTAGAAGAATTACAAGGTGTTTGATTAGTTAAATAGAGTCTTCCGGAAAAGGCTTGAAAACAGTAATTTTGTTTCCAAGTATAAATAATAGCTTGGTCTGACAGATTAAATATTTTTTGCAACATAAGTAAACTAATTAGTAGTTTTAAATCTGTAGAGGGTCTACCGATATATGGATCATAAAATTTACCAATGTTTAAACAAAGTGTATCCCAATCAATTGTATGATATAAAATAATTAGTGGATCGTTTTGATCCATTTGATCAATTAGTTTAGAGCCGAAAAGTCCGTTACTAAAAAAACGAGAATACCTTTGCATGATTTAACTCCATGAGAAAATATAATTAATGCCGGTGTGATAATTAATATGGGCATATTATACTGTCTCATAGAGTATTTGTCAAGTCTTTTAGACTAAAATATAACTTTTTTTAAAAAAATTTTGCACGCAATTTTTATGCCAAATTATGAAATTTAGAATTTTTTATCTACTTATTTACTCATTTGTAATTTTTTAGTGACGCCGTTCAAAATAAATGTCTTAATATTCAACCACTTAAGTTTTTCAGTGGCAACCATATACGCATTTTCGGCTCGGCGGTTCTCATGTCCCTGGTCACCGGGGGTATGAGCTATGCCGTGGATCAAGTCTCCAACAATGACTCTGACTCCGACTCGACCTCGATGCAAGACGAAATGATCGCCGCCCTGGCCGCCCAACTTGGGCAGACCACTCTCCAGCTCTTGCAGAAAAATCTAAATATAAAGCCGACCCTGGAAATCAGGCCCGGCTATCAGTTCAACATCATCGTCACCAAAGACGTGATTTTCAGGACGGCTTATGCTCCGCGATAACTTTGGTGTCTACAAAAACATTTTATATGTGACGTTGAAGACCCCGGCCAGGCGTTTGGCCATGGCCACACTGATGGAGCGCTTGCCGCTTTCCAATTCTGAAACCCTGGTTTGGGCAATCCCCAGCCGGTTAGCCAGTTCCTCCTGGGTTATCTCATTTTTACCGCGAAGACCGCGAATGAGCATACCCGGATT
>JAITQU010000142.1 GCA_031288735.1 Christensenellaceae bacterium | reverse complement strand
GCTTTTTCTGCATTTAAAACGATCATGTTGTGACCTTATCCGCTAAAGCACTGACCTTTTCCAAAATATCATGTAGCGGACGGACAATAACTATGTTTTCCCATACAGGTGTGAACAGTAACGGGAATTAAGGTTAGTAGCTAAAACAAAATAATTAAGTGTTGACAAATAGAAAGGTAACTGATACAATCGAAATTGGTAAACATCGACAGCATCTTTTCCTCACCTATTTGCGCAAATTAATACACTTTCATAAAGTTTTTCAGCTGAAAGACAATTCCATTGTCACTAGATAGTGTTTCAACCTTTGGTGCGTTTCGGATTGAAAATATTATATAAGTGCTTATGTCGAATCTCTAAACAACAAATTATATTTTTGTTTAAGTTTGAAAATTTATTAAGTTAACCTAAATCAAAGCTAAACTAATTCCATATAAATCATTTAAACCTTAAATATTAAAGGAGAGATATAATGAATGACTTTAAAAAACAACAGGCGCTTTCTCTTACTAGCGAAACAATTGTTAATCTAGCCAAAGAGATTCGCATTAATATCATTGACTGCATCGGGAGCATCGGTGTAGGACATATAGGTGGATGTTTATCTATTGCTGATCTATTAGCAGTACTGTATGGCAAGCATTTACGTATAGATCCAAAGGATCCCAATAAAACCGCTCGCGATCGTCTTGTTTGCAGTAAGGGCCACGCAGGTCCTGCTATTTATTCTGCGCTTGCGGCAAAAGGCTATTTTGAAAGAAACGATTTGCTTACACTTAATCAAGGTGGGACCAAACTCCCAAGTCACTGTGACATGAACAAAACGCCTGGTGTAGACATGACAGCTGGATCGCTAGGTCAAGGTTTTAGTTGCGCAGTTGGCATGGCTATAGGTTCAAAAATTCGCGATGATGGGGCATATATATATGCTATTATTGGTGACGGTGAAAGTCAAGAGGGACAAATTTGGGAAGCAGCTATGCTTGCATCGCAAAGAAAATTAGACAACCTAATTGCATTCACGGATTATAACCATATGCAAATTGATGGTACTGTTGAAGAAATAAATGCTTTAGCTCCTCTTGATAAAAAGTGGAAGTCGTTTGGTTTTAATGTTAAAGTGATTGATGGCCATGACACACTAGCTATAGACAAAGCTATTAGCCTTGCAAAGAAAAACAAAGAGAAGCCTACAATGATTATACTAAACACAATAAAAGGAAAGGGTGTTAGTTTTGTTGAAAATGCTGGAGTTGGTTGTCACAGCATGACGTTAAATAATACACAATGCGAACTAGCAAAGAGTGAAATAAGAGGTGACAGCAATGTATAGTAATAAATTAATGAAAGATATATATGTGGACTTCATGCGAGACAAAATAACAAATACAGATAATGTTGTTGCACTTGAAGCAGATTTAGCAAAATGCTCTGGGATGATTGTCTTGCAAAAAGAATTTCCTAAGCGAGTTATCAATGTAGGAATTGCTGAGCAAAATATGGCATCTGTAGCAGCTGGCCTTTCTGCATATGGATTTATTCCATTCATACATTCATTTGGACCATTTGTTACACGACGAATTTGTGATCAGCTTATGATTTCTATTTGCTATGCCAAGCAAAACGTAAAAATAATAGGATCAGATCCTGGAATAACAGCTGAACTTAATGGTGGTACACACATGCCGCTAGAAGACATTGGCGTTGTGCGTAGTATTCCTAATATTGTTATATATGAACCCACTGATAACGTTGAATTTGCAAACATGTTGCCCCAAATATTTGCTCATAACGGGCCCGTTTATGTGCGGATGTTTAGAAAATCTCCCATACCTGTCTTTGACGAAAGCGATACCTCATTTGACATTTTTAAAGCAAAAGTTATAAGAGAAGGAACTGATGTTACAATTGTTGCAACTGGGATAATGGTAGCAGAAGCACTTACCGCTTCTAAGGAGCTTGAAACAAAAAATATTTCTGCCGAAGTTATAGCCTCTCCTACAATTAAACCTCTTGATGAAGAGACAATCATCAAATCTGCAAAAAAGACAAATGCTGTAATTACTGCAGAAAATCACAACGTAATTGGTGGCCTACGTAGTGCTGTTGCAGAAACCTTAATTGAAAATTATCCCGTGCCGCTACGCTCGATCGGTGTGAAAAACAAGTTTGGTGAGGTTGGAAAACAACCATATCTAAAGAGTGTGTTTAATATGACATCTCAAGATATTGTTTGTGCTGCGATGGATGTTATTGTATTGAAATAAACTAATATTCATTTTTTGACTGTCAAACCAATCTTTCTATATTCAAATATTACTTATTTGACATCAAGTTAATTACAATATTACAATAAACACCGTGTTTATTAACAAAATAATGAAAAAACTTGTCCACCGTAGCAATTACGGTGGAATTTTTGTCGTTTTTAGTTAAAACTTGTTCTAATTGTTATAAGAATACAGTAGTTTGTGTTATAATTTTTAGCGATGCTTATCTTGTTTTAATAAACAGCATGACGCATTTGGAGGTAATTTTAATATGGGCATTTTTGACTTCATTTTTAGACGCGAGAAAAACAAGCAAATAAAAAAGGTAACGCTAATTGCTGACAAGGTTGATGATCTAGAATCTCAATATCATGCAATGACCGATGAAGATCTTTCATCTCAAACTACAATACTCAAAGCTCGCTATGAAAAGGGGGAAACACTTGATCAGCTACTCCCAGATGCCTTCGCAGTAGTTCGAGAAGCAGCATTACGTGTATTGAACATGCGGCATTTTTATGTACAGTTAATTGGTGGAATCGTTTTGCATCAGGGTAGAATTGCTGAAATGCAAACTGGTGAAGGGAAAACTCTTGTTGCAACACTCCCTGCATATTTGAATGCGCTTAGTGGTAAGGGTGTTCACATTGTCACTGTTAACGATTATCTTGCTCAACGTGACGCTGAATGGATGGGCAAAATTTTTAAATTCTTAGGAATGAGTGTTGGTGTTGTTATACCTGACATGGATCATGCTAGCAAGAAAACTGCATACGATGCCGATATAACATATGCTACTAATAATGAGATAGGGTTTGACTACCTTAGAGATAATATGGCGATAAGTCGCGACAAGCAAGTTCAACGCGGACACAATTTTGCTATTGTTGACGAAGTTGATAGTATTCTTATTGACGAAGCTCGAACTCCTCTTATTATATCTACACACGCAGGAGAGAGCGATGAAATGTACGTGCGCTCCAACCGTTTTATCAATATTCTAAAAAATGACGATTATATAATTGACGAAAAGGAACGCCATATATATTTATCAGAAGCTGGTGTTGAAAAGGCTGAGCGATACTTTAGAATTACCAATCTAGGTGACGCTGATAATGCTGATCTAAGCGTTAAGATAAATTCCGCACTACGTGCAAATTTCCTGATGCATAAAGATAAGGATTACATCGTTGAAAATAATGAAATCATTATTGTTGATGAATTTACTGGAAGAAAAATGTCAGGACGCCGCTATAGCGATGGACTGCATCAAGCAATTGAAGCTAAGGAGAATGTTAAAGTTAATAAGGAAAATCGCACAATAGCAACTATCACATTCCAAAATTACTTCAGGCTTTATTCAAAGCTATCAGGAATGACAGGTACCGCTATTACCGAGGAAGCTGAATTCAATGGTATCTACAAACTAGATGTAGTACCAGTCCCTACAAATTTAGCATGCATTAGAATCGATGAATCTGATAAAGTATACCTAACAAAGGAGAAGAAATTCCAATACATTGTTGAGGATATAAAGAAAACTAATTCTACGGGACAACCAGTGCTAGTTGGTACTACTAATGTTGAGACTAGTGAGTACGTTAGTGGTCTTTTAAAGAATGCTGGAATCAAACATACCGTGCTCAATGCTAAAAGACATAAGGAAGAGGCTACAATTATTGCACAGGCAGGTTGCCTTAACGCAGTAACAATAGCCACAAACATGGCAGGCCGTGGAACTGATATTTTGCTAGGTGGAAATCCTGAATTCATGGTCAAGCAAAAGATGAGACAAGAAAACTACACCGATGAGGTTGTTGAAATTGCTTCAGCAAAGAATGCACTAACTGATGAAGAATTAATAAATGCGCGTAAACATTTTTCAGAGCTTTTAATTGAGTTTAAAAAACAGACAGATAATGAAAAAAATCTTATAAGAACTCTAGGTGGGTTAAAAGTAATAGGTACTGAGCGTCATGAATCAAGGCGAATTGACAACCAGTTAAGAGGACGAACTGGCAGACAAGGGGACCCAGGTTGTTCTTGTTTCTATCTTTCATTTGAAGATGACTTATTGCGACTGTTTGGTGGGGATCGTATGAAATCCATACTTACGACACTAAAAACAGACGAAGATACCTGCATACAAATCCAGCTTATTAGTCGTAGCATTGAGTCTGCGCAAAGAAGATGCGAAGAAAACAACTATGAACGTAGAAAATATGTTCTCAATTATGATGACGTAATGAATAAACAACGACAACTTATATATTCCCAACGCAATGAGGTTTTAGACGGTAAGGATGTTCATGACCAAATAATTAAATACATGGAGCCATTAGCAAGGGAAATAGCCAATTCATTTGCTAATTTTTCAGATGGAGATGAGACAACCATTGACTATGATAATTTTAACACCACACTAGAGTTGAAATTACTCAAAAAAGACACATGCATAATAACAAGAGATTTGTGTTCCCATCTAAATTTTGAGCTGATTGTTGATACTATTTACCAATGCGCTATGGATCAATATGAACAGAAAGTCAGTAAGGCCGAAGATTTTGGCATGCAATTTAGAGAAACTGAACGAAACGTTCTTTTAAATCAAGTTGACAGGCATTGGATGAATCATATTTCGGACATGGATTCACTGCGTAAGGGAATTGGGCTTAGAGGATACGGTCAGCGTGATCCGATTATGGAGTATAGAAGAGAGGGTTTTGAGATGTTTGATAGCATGATTGACAGCATTCAAACATCTACAACCGTTGTTTTAGCAAAATTAGATGTTGATGCGTTGATAGAACGTATTAATATGCAGGCTCTTGAGATAAAACGTACAACGACTGTGCGCAATACTGATAAAAATAAAAATGTCGGACGAAACGACCCCTGCCCTTGCGGATCTGGGAGAAAATATAAAAATTGTTGTGGACGATAAAAAATCTAACGTAGCTACTCAATTAACAATGTTAGTTTCTCTTTAACTCTAGATCATATTTAGCTGAGGGTTTTAAGGTAAAGTTTTATCATATGACAAGGCAATTTAAAGCTTTGCCTGTCTTATATCAAAGATTAATAAGCATATTTAACATCAAAAATAATGGAGCACAAAACAATTTATGCCAGATTTTTACAATGAAAAACAAGCCTTGTCTACCTTAATTGAATCGATAAACACAACACTTGATGCTATGAATCTTGACAAAATAAAGCTTGAAATATCAAAAATAAAGGAAACTCAAAGCAACCCTGATTATTGGCTTGAAGTTAGTAAGTCATCTGCAGATAATAGGACACTTTCACTACTTGAAAAGAAACTTGAAACTTCTACAGATTTATTAGAGAAAACAAAATACATTAGTGAGCTTATTTCCCTCTCTGAGGAAATTGATGATGATAGTAGTATAGAGGAAATAAGATCACTTCTAGTCGAATTATCAGTTAACGCCAATGCTGTTTTTTTAGAGACACTGCTTAATGGAAAATATGATTCTCTCAATGCTATTTTGTCCTTACATGCTGGTGCTGGGGGGACTGAAGCTCAAGATTGGGTTGAAATGCTCTATCGTATGTATTTGCGATATTGCGAGCGTGCTGGATATAAAACATCAGTGCTAGAATATTTAGAAGGCGATGAGGCTGGTATCAAAAGTATTACTTTTATGTGCACGGGCAAAAATGCATATGGATTTTTGAAGGCAGAAAAAGGCGTGCACAGATTAGTTAGGATAAGTCCTTTCGATGCAAACAAAAAGCGACACACATCGTTTGCTTCTCTTGAGGTTATGCCAGAAATCATTGATGATGCGGAAATTAAAATACTGCCAGAGGATTTACGAATAGATACATTAAAATCTAGTGGTGCTGGCGGTCAACATATTAATAAAACTGAAAGCGCAATACGTATAACACATATTCCTACTGGTTTTGTTGTAAATTGCCAAAATGAACGATCTCAGATACAAAACCGCGAAACTGCTATGAAAATGCTTAGATCAAAGCTGATAGAGAAAAAAGAACGCGAACAGATGGAAATCAACCAATCAATTAAGGGCGAGCTTAAAAAAATTGAATGGGGCAGTCAAATTCGATCATATGTGTTTTGCCCCTATACGCTAGTGAAGGATCATCGTACTGGATTTGAAAACACAAACGTGACTGCAGTTATGGACGGAGATATTGCTGATTTTATTTATGCTTATCTATCTAAAATATAGTATTGATGGTTTTATGTTTTTCCTTAAATATACGATTTACAAAATTTGTGTTTGCACAAAATTTGTTTTCAGCTATATTAGACTAAATCTCAGTATAGTTGCAGGAAAAAATTTTCTTATGTCGGATTTTGTGAACGCATGATCTACCTAATAAGTATCCAGTCGGTGCTCTAACTTACACTTTTCCGATATTTTAGAGAATTAATCCCGACCGCTCAATTCGGACTACCACTTGTGCACAATTTGTGAAATGTGCTAATAATAAAAATTAAGCTCACAAAATGATCTGCTTTTTTGAAATCATAAAAACATCTCTTTGAAATAAACAAATGCCTATAGGATTGGTTTCTACAAATGAACGTTTCAAATGAAAAAAAGTTTTTTTAGATAGTAATTTAAGAAATGTGACTTGAATTTATCACCTTGACAATTAATTCAATTGAGGTGAGAACCGTAACTCTTTCTGATTACAAGAGTTATTGTTTTGACCTCAACTTAACAGAACATCGACTTTAGACTACACTCCCTTCCCCATTTACAGAAATTAACACACACTCCCAAAGTATGCAGAAGTGGCACTTGACCTGGCATAATATATGCAATTAAAAACGAAGTTACAAGTGAAGCCACAAATTAAAAGCAATGCTGGGACCGTGTAAGTGTATTCAAGGACTTGTGCTGGTACTATTTTAATGCTGGTCGAGTAAATTTCATCGTCCAAATTTAGTGTCCGTGTTTGTATAATGTTAGATTAATGTCGATCCCCAAAATGTTGAGCACTCTTCGATCAACAGTGTCACGACATGCAATTAGCCGATAATCCTCAGAGTGAAAGCGAAATACCAACAACTTGCGATCACCAACTAAACCGATGTCTATATCGTTCAAAATTGGTTTTTCTAATACAGCTTGACTCATATATTCGAAACCGCTTTTTTTATCTTTTGACTGTAAAGTTTTCCACGTGAGAGAGCATATTACTCGTAATTTATTAAGAAGTGCGCATGCAATATCAGATTTGTGTTTTTTCAGCGAATCAAAATTGTACTCGCCGTTATGTGATAAAAAACGAAACGAAACTGTAGGAAAAGTTCTAAATCATCGATTTGTAGTTTTGTATGTTTTTCAATATTCGCTTTTTGATTATATTTTCGACTAGCAGTCATGCTTATTTCTCCACTACTTCTTTAGAAAAATATTCAATGATATTAGCATAAGGAATTACTTCACCCATTTTAGTGTTTTTCCAAGGGGCTTCCTCATGAGTCATCTCACACAATGCCCAGGCGGAAAACTTGCCAAACACCTTATATACTTCATTCAAAACGGCTCTAGTTTCATCGTCAATGCTAACTGTCCGTGATGGCCTTTCTATGCCATGATCTCCATGTTTTTTGTATAGATCGTAGATTTCTGGGATAGCTGGACCATACGTCCAGTGATAAAAATCTTCATCGAACAATTTCATACCTTTTAATACACCATGGCAACCCTGTGCATAATACAATAATTTTTGGAGTTTTAATGGAGTAACGTATTCGCCACCATAAAACCCAACATCATCGACTCCATGAACTATGAACCAATTAGCAATATCGTCAGCTTTATACATAATCTTCACCTCACAATAAGATTGATTTGTGATTGTAGACCTCTACACTATATATGGTTAGACCGTCAAAACACATACGTTACAATATTAATCAAAAACCCTTCTCTGATGACAAAAACTGCCGTATTTTCTTTTAATTTCCGCATAAAACCTCGATAAATTATGTCTATAAAACAATTTTCACATCATTAGATTAACACAATAATCTAAATTTACATTTTGACGGTCAAC
>JAITQU010000081.1 GCA_031288735.1 Christensenellaceae bacterium | reverse complement strand
TAATGGAGTTTTTAGAAGCAAATAAAGATAAAATAGGAGTGTTTTATTTTCCATCATACTCGACTGAACTGAACACAGAAGAGTTGTTAAACAATGTGTTAAAACAAAACATGCAAAGTAGAGAGTCACTACGCACCGCAAAGGAAATATTACATAAAGCAACCGAGTTCATGCTTCATGTGTCATCTCAATTAATCAGAAACTTGTTTAAACACCCTAAACTTTCCTATATTGGTTTTACAGATATTTAACTTGATAAGTAATAATGTTGATAAATTCAAGACGCATTTCTCAAATTGCTATTTAAAAGAGCTTTTTCTACATTAGAATCGCTTATTGCTGTGTCTTTTCCAGCTAAAGTGCTGACTTTTTTTTAAATATCATGCAAAGTGTGGACAGTGACCATGTTTTTCATACGTGGTGTGAACAGTAACCGTTTCTCGGTTTAATAGGATTTATTAATTAAACAAAAGCGATGAACCCAGCAATTAGTTTACTGTAGTGATAACAGTAGACACCATTAAAGCTATGTCCTTTATGTCTGTTTTAACCTAAAAATGACAATTAATTATACGGCTGACCAGTTAAGTGTACTTGTATTGATATTGACACTTTATAAGTGCTGTGCTATAATCAACGTGTTGTTAAATATCTACTCTTTCTAGGAATTTAGATAACTCTACAATAACTGTTTCTTAGGTGCTTTGTTAAAATAACACTCTTTTTATAAAAAGTTGGCTTGTTATATCCTGTGGTGGTTTGATTTGAGTCTTTTATAAACGGTGTTGTTTTTACAATAAGAAGTATCATCGTTTCTATGTGTCTCAATTAACTAATAACAAATAATCACATATTACTAACATATACTAATGTATAGTATTGACAATTTATTGTTCTATAAAACCCCATCCAAAAAGGAGCTCGCAAATTTAACATTTTGTTTTTTTTCTAAGCTTACTTTTATTCAAAGTTCCTAGTATAAATGTGAATTCAATTATTCCATTTATCATAAAGAGGTAGAGATATCGTGTCTATAAACGTTCCACAAAGCAACCTTATTGTTATAATAATATGTGCAGTTTTTTCCACTCTAGCTGCGCTTTTTTTGATATATACACTTGTCGGAATGCGCATCTTGCGCAAGCTTTCGCAAGTTAAGCGCCGACCATACGATGAACAACTACAACATGAAATATCGGAAAAAGATTTTGACATATCGTTGCTTGATATAGCATTTGAAGAATTGTGGCTCACATCTGACCTAGGATATCGCTTATATGGTCGCTACTATAAGGCAAGTGGATCAGCCAAAACATGCATAATCGCAGTTCATGGCTATACCTCTTTTGGAATATCGATGCTTCCCTACATGAAAGAATTTACGGCTCTTGGCTATGATGTTTTTATTCCTGACAATCGTTATTTTGGTCAAAGCGGTGGTACGTTTTGTTCATTTGGTTATTTCGAAAGGTACGACATCGTAAAGTGGATCGATTTGTTGTCCGAGCGGGATCCTGAAATGTCATTTGGTATATTTGGTGTTTCAATGGGTGCTGCTATTTCTATGATGGTTGCAGCTATGGACAATCGTATCAAATTCCTTATTGAATACTGTGGCTATGCAAACATGCATGGCCTGCTTTTACCCTATATGAAAAATTCTGAATTCTTGTACAAAATCTGTGCCCCATCACTATTTTTAGCTTCAAGAATATTGTATGGCTCGAAGTTAGACAAGATTCGTCCAGACTTGGACATAAAATCATTAACTATTCCTGGAATGCTTTTGCACAGCCTAGAAGACACGGTTGTGGACTATAAAAATGCTGTCATGCTGCACACCCAGCGCCCTGATTTTACGCTCGTTACATTTGAACATGGTAGACATGCCCGCTCAATCTCTGTAAATCACGACCAATTCATGTCAGCGGTTACTCTTTTCTTGTTGAATAATGATAAAGCTAATATAAGTTAGAAACAACTTTTTAATTATTAAAAAGTTAATTTAAATAGACTACTTTGCTTACACACAATCGAAACATTGTTAATATATTGAACATAAACTAAATACTTCGGAGGTTACTTTAATATGACGACTCTTGAACTTGTGCTATTGATCGTTCTACCTGTTCTTGTAGCACTTTTAGCTGCATTCTTTTTGCTTGTACGTGTTACAAAAGAACCGATTTATGGTCTACTAGCAAAAATTCTCCCTTCTGTCGGGTTCGTTTTAATTGGTGTTATTGGTATGGCACTTCGATCTGACTACCTACCTTATAATTCAATATTTATTATTTTAGGTCTAGTTTTTGGTCTAGTTGGTGACATTGTCTTAGATCTAAAACGTGCTCATTCCGAATTTGAAGATAAATATTTAATGACAGGAATGATTTCGTTTTTTGCAGGTCACATAGCTTACTTGATCGCTTTCTTTACTGTTTTCTACGAGCATCAAGCCTGGGAAAGCATGTTATTGCCTGCGCTTGTGTCACTTGGCATAGCTATAGTCATTGCTCCTATTACCATTATAGTTTCTCAAAAATATCTCAAGGCAAATTTTGGCAAATTCAAAATTCTTTCTTTACTTTATGCTGGGATATTAATGTTTTTAACAGTACTGACTATTTGGTTTGCTGCTCTTGACACAACCTTTATAGTGATCGCTGTAGGTATGTTCATGTTCTTGGCATCGGATCTAATTTTGTCACAAATGTATTTTGTGGAAGGCAAGTCTGAAAACAAGTTGCTTGTCATTCTAAACCATTCGGCATATTATGCAGCTCAAATACTAGTGGCATTATCATTGTTTATTATCTAGACTCTACATAAACACACAAACGCATTGTTTTGCGTTTGTGTGTTTGTGTTATATTAACAGTTTCAGGTTTTCACTATACACCGTTTCTTTTTCTCATTCGGCCGCTTTTTTAGGCGGGCTGGATTTCTTGTTTTTCTTCGATATTTTTTTTGGGTTTCCGACCATGACTAGGTAATGAAACTAGATCTCAACTTGTTTAAATGCAGTATTCAATTCATGTTCTAAATTCCCAAATTAAATCTTACTACCGTCTTTTGCGATATTTTCATTTAATCACTAACTTTCACTGATTAGTTACATGATGAAAACTGTGTTAAATAAAACCCTAATTTTTCAACTAAAGCACGTGTTCTTTTTCAGTAACTTTCCACGTATCAGCAATTTGCACAATATGAATGCAGGAAAGCGCATCTAGAAAGCCACTTAAAGACCATACTTTTGTTAACTTTTTTTAAAATAATCCTAGGATGTAAAAGCAATCATAAGAAAAATATGCATATACGACCATGCAAAAAAAATCCAGGGAGTGTGTATTATTTTGTGTAAATAGGGAGGGAAGGTGGTATAATAAAAACACAAAATCGGATGGCAAAAAAAATGAAAAATTAAATATAATTCAGCCCAATATTAGTTATCTTAAGCATTTTAGTAAATAATTTCAATTGTCGACTCTTCCAATCTGTGCAAATTCAAATAAATAATAGCACAGGAAAAAAGGAACTGTCAACACCGAAATCAATATGTGTCAAATCCAAACCCGTCTGTAGGTTACTGTTCACACCCCATATGAAAAAGACACAGGGGGTGTAAACAATTTTACAAAATGGTAAATGAATCGTAAATAATTCTCAAAAACCTTATCTATGCAGCTGCTTTTTAAATTT
>JAITQU010000174.1 GCA_031288735.1 Christensenellaceae bacterium | reverse complement strand
TATTCGTCAACTACAATTTCTAATGCTTGGCCATATGTGAGATTAAAACTTGTCATGGATTTTTGGTGTGCACTCTGGTTTTGGCCAATTGATGATGCTGATAAGCTTCCTAATAGATCTGACTTTCTTTTTTGTATAGAATTTATTCTAGATAACAGTGTCATTAAGACTAGTAGCCCAAATTACAAGCATGAAACTTATGCAAAGGACCTTGAGTCAATAACTAGAAATGATGAAGGACTAACTAAAAACATATTTAACTTGCCACTTAATGTTTTACAAAGTGTCTCCATTGATGAACTTTGCAGTCTCGACCCCGCTCTTACTGTGGCAAGAAAGGTTGCTAGAGAACAGCATTTTTTCCAGTGGGACTTGGACTTTGCAAATTTGTTTAAAAAAAATGGTGGTTTTGATTTAATCATTGGAAACCCTCCTTGGATCAAGTTGGGATGGGAAGAAAAATGGGTGCTCTCTGAAAAAAATCCAATCTTTGTCGTAAGAGATTTTGACGCAACAAAAATAAAAACATCACAAGAACGCACAAATGCTCTAAAGGATAAAACTACTTATGCTGCTTATTTTTCTGAGTATCAAACTATGAAAGGGTCTCTAAATTTTCTTTCTGCAAATCAAAATTATCCTGATCTGAAAGGACAGACACCTAATTTGTATAAGTGTTTTTTGCCGCAAGCTTGGCTCTATCAAAAAGAAGATGGAATATCCGCTTTCGTGCATCCTGATGGTATTTATGATGCCAGTAATGGTGGTGCATTCAGGAAAAAGCTCTACTCTAGGTTAAGAAAACATTTTCAGTTTACAAATGAAGAGCTCCTTTTTAGTGATGTTGGTGATCATAAAAGATTTTCTTTAAATGTTTATGGTGCACCTAAAAGTGAGATTTCTTTTCAAAGCATCAATAATCTTTATGTAACTAATACCATCGATCAAAGCTATGGAAGTAGCAGTAGCATTAGTAGCATTGACGAAGGAATTAAGGATAGCAATGATAATTGGAACACATCTGGCTATCCTAAGCGCATTCTAAATATTAAAAAAGATGAGCTTTCTCTATTTGCTAAATTATATGACGGTAATGAAATATGGGAGGAGGCAAAATTAGCTAATATTCATAATAGCGATTTATTTAGTGTTCTAAAATGCTTTGCTAAGCAAAAAACATTAAAGAGTGAGAACATCCAAATTTTTTATTCAACTTTGTGGAGCGAAACTGCCGATCAAAAAAATGGGATAATTAAAAACAATTCGCACTTCCCAAAATCCGCACTGGATATGATTGTTTCTGGTCCCAATTTTAATGTTTCCTCTCCATTATCAAAGTGCGCACGTCGATTATGCATAGTTAACAGTGACTACGAAAGTATTGATTTAACCAAAATTCCACTAGATTATTTGCCAAGATGTAAGTATGCTCCCGCTTTGAGCGACGATGAATATGTTAAAAAAACGCCAGACACCCAATGGGGAGATAAGTATATAGACGATTATCGAATATTTGTAAGAAGGATGGTTGCACTTGGTAATGTTAGAACGCTAATATCTGCTATCGCCGCTCCTAAAATTGGACACATAAACGTAGTGTTTGGAATACGACTAGATAATAAAATCGACTTAGTCATGCTACAAGGATTAATGTCATCACTACCATTGGATTTTTTCATTAGAACTGCCAACAAAGATGGTATTGATAGAAATTTCATCCAGGGATTTCCATTTTTTAAAAAAAACAATAATATACTAGTTCGCTCCCTACTTCTCAATTGCATAACCTCTCATTACTGCTCTCTTTTTTCAGAGGTTTGGGATGATGGCTTCAAAAGCATTTCTTGGACAAAGGAAGATCCAAGACTAGATAATTCAAAGTTTTCTAATCTAACAGGCACCTTTACATGGGATACTCCCCTTCGCACTGATTATGAAAGACGGCAGGCATTGATCGAGCTTGATGTTCTTGTTGCAAAATTATTAGGTATGACACTTGAGGAGTTAAAATTAATCTATCGAATTTATTTTTATGTAATGAAGTCTAACGAGGAAGATACTTTTTATGACCGCAACGGTCGCATCGTTTTTACTGGTGCTTCGCTTTCAGGACTTGGGTATTCACGAAGTGAATGGAATGAAATTAAGGATAAGACATCTGGCACATTTACTCGCACTATTGAGGATGACACACTAAGTGGTGGCAAGGTCAAGCGATACATTGAATATGTTGCCCCATTTGATCGATGCGACCGTGAAAAGGACTATGAAATAGCGTGGAAATTCTTTGAAAAATTAATGTGATGTTTAGGAGATAGATAATGCTACCATCAATATTGGCAAAGCAATTAAAACAAGGCTTAGTAGACAACTTTAAGGCCATCTTTCCCATGTCTACTTCTGCGTTTGAAAATTCTATAACTAGCTTTCTTGAGACTAATGGGTCTGTATTTCTCGACCCATATATTAGCATTAATCTACCATTTAGGCATGCAACTCAAAAGAATGAAATTATGTTTGAGTCAGAAGTTTCTAGATACGAACCTTATGAGCATCAGGTTGAAGCATACAAGAGAATTTTGACTAATGATAGAAGCACATTGATTGCGACGGGAACGGGATAATGATTTTTTAAAAATCTCGATTTTTTATATAAGCTTGATCTTTATTACTTAATTACTCTGATAAAGACGCCTCAAGTTCTGGAATTTTTTTCATTTAAGCATAGCATTCTCTTGCTCATTTCCTAAATTTTACTCAAGCGATCTTGCTGTATTGTTGTAGTGCACTAATTTTGAATTTGTTTGAGACCATTTTAAACTATTTAAATTTAAAAAAAACTACTTAGATAAGGTTTTTAAAAATTATTTGCATTAATTTACAATTTTGAAAAATTATGTTCTTTGACGGTCTGAAAATTTTCAATTTTCTGCGACAATTCATTTTACATTCTACAACAGGCTAGGCATACCAATTAGCATCAGTAGCATCTTGACACTTAGGCATTTTTTTGCTACACTATAAGTATTGTTAAATAAAGGGGAGTTTTGCACCAGGTCGGATTTAAATTACAGTTAAATAATAGCACAGGAATCAAGAACTGTCAACACAAAAAATAAAATAATTCTACAAATTTTTTAGCAAATTTAACCTGCGTTTTTATTGGTTTTGTGTTCAATTATAGGCCTTGTATTTGTTTTTCTTTGCGATGAAATCTCGAAAATCTGAGAATTGAGAGTTGCGCCACGGATG
>JAITQU010000153.1 GCA_031288735.1 Christensenellaceae bacterium | reverse complement strand
GAAAGGAGATAATCCGTGAATTTAAGCAATTTGATGAAAAATCGACTAGCAAGCCTCAAAAAATTTACTGTTTTTACTTAATTGGGCACATTCATAATAGTTTTTGGAGGTTGCCTATTTTACAATCTAAATCATTTTATACTTTTGCAGAGAGTGCCTTTATTTGTAAAAAGGCTTGGATGTGGTATAATATGCACAAATTATGAATGTTAAGAACAAACGAGCTAGAATATAATGAGTGTATGTGTGTGAACGATAGTTGAACAATTCTTGCAAACTGGCATTTTTTTATTCATTCTGAAAATTCTTGCGCAATTTATGTTATAATACTAAGTATAAGCTTTCAAAAACGGAGTGTCATGAGAAAAAAACTTAGTAACATCTTAATCTTTTTACTTATTTCATTGTCTTTGTCTAGTCTGTTGCTCACAGGTTGCGGTTTTTTTGACTTTTCAAATGATGGAACTATTTCTGGAATTTCAGGCACTGAAATAGATGACGATCGTAGTGTTGTCGAAATCAATTTTGAAATGGTTGATCCTCCTGTTGCACCTGGAAGCAATCTTGTGAAAATACTTAAAGAAATTCATCCATCCGTGGTTTCAATAAAAATTTCGTCATCGAGATCCTCAAGTGCTGGTAGCGGTGTTGTAATTGCCGCCGATGATCTCTATTCATATATTGTAACATGTGAGCATGTAGTTGCCTCAAGTGCGTCGAGTCCTTCTATTCACGTAACGCTCTCTGAGGGGGAAACGCAGTACGCAGCTCTTAGAATAGGTGGAAACGCGACCGAAGATATAGCTTTGCTCCGCATACGAAAAACTGGCATTCCTATAGCAAAAATCCGTAATACTACTAGCGGACCAATACAATTAGGCGAGGATGTTATTGTTATAGGAAACCCATTAGGATCCCTAGGTGGGACTGTCACTCAAGGCATCATCAGTGGATTGGCGCGCCAAATTAGTGTTGAAGGTGTCTCTATGACTCTCCTTCAATCTGATGCTGCAATTAATTCTGGCAATTCTGGTGGTGGTATGTTTGATGAAAATGGTCTTCTCATTGGAATAGTAAATGCTAAATCAGCCGAGGAGAAAACTGAAGGCTTGGGATTTGCAATCCCGATAGAAAATGCAGTCGAAGTCATCAAGGTTATATTAAAAACGTTTATTGTATAGAAACATATCAAAAAACTGGTTTCTTTGTGTGACATTTTTATTACTAGCTAAAAGCATCGTAACTTAAATACTTCTTTTACACAAATGGTTGATATTTTAATTTAATGGTTAGACTGTCAAAACACATACGTTACAATATTAATCAAAAACCCCTTCTCTGATGACGAAAACTGCCGTATTTTCCTTTAATTTCCGCATAAAACCTCGATAAATTATGTCTATAAACCAATTCTCACATCATTAGATTAACACAATAATCTAAATTTACATTTTGACGGTCGAACCATTTAATAGGAATTGACTTACAAAAATCAAGCTCACGCTTGAAAAGAGCGTAAAAAATAATAATTAAAATTAGAACCAAAAAAAGAAAGACACTCATACTTTAGTCTACAATGAACAATCTCGTGTGAATCTTAATGATGAATTTCTAGTAAATGCATCTATACAGTGCTTTTATATAAAAGCCATCATGATAATAAATAAAGCTAGTTAAATATTTAATTTCCATACAGGTAATCGTAACTAATGTTTAACGATACTCGACTGAAACTATCTTTAATAAATGAAAGAAAATGATTTAAACATTTAGAAAATTCGTTACGTTGATGTAGCGTGTGTGGTCAGCTAAACGGCCCGCACTCCAAATAACTTTTTTCTTGTTCAAGTACCAATTTAAACACTTTAACTGTGAACATAGAATTATAGAAAAGTTATAAAAGAAACTTGATGAAAAATTTTTGAACAACTCGTTTCTTTTTGGATTCTTCAATGAAAGATCATAAACACAAATTCCTAAACTCAAGGGTATGATAGAAGTAACTTACAAAATATCTAAATTGTGATTATACATTTCCAGTATTTCAACTGCTTAATATTTTCTGTTTTAGAGACCCTTATAATTAGTGTTTTTTCTACTTTAGAAAAGTAGACAAAGTTACGACCCTTTTACTTGAGTTGATATGGTAAAATGCGAGCTTGCTTTCTATCTAAAATTGCTCATGTGTCTCTTTTAGACTTTAAAAACAGCTATCAATGAAAAAACTCGTTAGTGTTCAAATGTAAAAACAGTATTTTTTCCACCAAAGTTAAGAACCTCTCATTATTTCTACTCTATGATGTTTAGGTTAGAACAACTCAGCAAGATGCGCTAAATTAACTCCACAGCAAGCTGTTACAATACTTATGTCTATGCGTGTTTTATAACTTGGAGGATAGTTAAATGAAAATGTCGCAACTAATTCTTTACGGATTTTCCTTTCGATTAAGTGCAGCCTTAACAAACTGATAAAATAATGGATGAGCACGGTTGGGTCGACTCTTAAACTCAGGATGAAATTGCACCCCAACAAAAAATTCATTATCTGGTAATTCTATCGTTTCAACTATATAGTTATCAGGAGACGTCCCGCTAATTATCATTCCTTTGCTTTCGAACAATTCTCTATAATCATTGTTAAATTCATATCTATGGCGATGTCTTTCGCTTGTTTCACTCTGGCCATAAGCTCTATCTAAAACTGTGCCAGGTTTAATTGCACAAGGATATTTGCCTAATCTCATCGTACCACCCTTCGGGAGATTGCGTTGCTCTGCCATTAAGTCAATCACCAAATGCTTTCCGTTGGGTCTAAATTCACGAGAATTTGCGTTTTTTATATTGCAAACGTTGCGAGCAAACTCGATGACTGCCACCTGCATGCCAAGACAGATGCCAAAATATGGTATGTGGTTTTCTCTTGCATATTGACAAGCTAAAATTTTACCCTCAATTCCGCGATTGCCAAAACCACCAGGTACTAGTATCCCATCGCAACCAGAAAATTTTTCCCCTGCGTTTTCTTGCGTCACTTCCTCACTATCCGTCCATGCAATTTCTATTTTTGAGCTCAACTCGTATCCAGCATGTTGTAATGATTCAGCTACAGATAAATATGCATCGTGCAATTTTACATATTTACCTACGAGCGCAATCTTAACTGTCTTAGTTCTAGATTTAATACGTTGCACCATTTCCGTCCAAGGTGCTAGATCAGGCTCGTGCTTGGATTTTATACGCAATTCGCGACAAACCACCTTATCCAATCCATTTTGATGTAACATTAATGGAGCCTCATATAAGCAATCAAGTGTTACATTGTCTATCACACAGTCTGGTTTCACATTGCAAAATAGCGCAATTTTATTCTTAAACTGCTGCTCCAAATTGGCATCCGTTCTTGTTATTATAATATCAGGACTAATACCCATACTTTGTAATTGTTTTACAGAGTGCTGAGTGGGCTTAGATTTGTATTCATTAGAACCAGGAATAAATGGGACAAACGTTACATGAATAAACAAGCAATTTTGATGTCCTAATTCGAACACAATTTGTCTTGCTGTTTCAATAAAGGGTTGGCTCTCGATATCACCAGTTGTGCCACCGATCTCACTTATTAGAATGTCAGCATTGGTTGATTTCGCATTTGCAAAAATAAATTTTTTAATCTCGTTAGTTATATGTGGAATGATTTGTATAGTTTCTCCAAGATAACTCTTACCATCTCGTTCCTTGTCAAGAACCGACTGATAAACCTTACCAGATGTAAGACTTGAGTATCTGTTCAAATTTTCGTCTATAAATCTTTCATAATGTCCTAAATCTAGGTCAGTTTCGGCACCATCCTCTGTAACAAACACTTCACCATGTTGAAAAGGGTTCATTGTCCCAGGATCAATATTGATGTAGGGATCAAGCTTTTGTGCAGCTACCTTTAGTCCACGTGATTTTAACAATCGACCAAGCGAAGCTGCAGTTATGCCTTTACCTAGACCAGAAACAACTCCGCCAGTTACAAAAATAAATTTTGTCATGTGTTCTTCTCCATTATATCCTGTCTACTAAAACATATTACGACCATGTCACAATATATCAATAATATTCAATATTCACCATTCATTTTATTTGCTGTTTTTGCTTGTTTAAAAAAAAATTAATCCTGATTCTATCTGTTTTTCAAATTATCTTTTTGTCTTTTTCAGTAGCATATCAATATCAAACTAAAAAAGCACATATTCGAAAAATTATTTAAGATAAAATGTAAACATTTTTCTCATCTATTATCAACTAAGAAATAAAAATGAGACACACTGACATGCTCTAAAAGATAAAGTGTGTGCCCTTAAGATACCTACAAGTCGCTAAATACAATAATTTCTGTGAGAAAAACCATCCATTTAGATCCAGCCAAAGTGTGATTTCTACTGCACTTCTTTTGATTTACCTATCTATCATGGTGAAAGTAGCTCTATTTCTACTAACCTGCTTTTAGCTTTTTGTATTTTTTGTTTAATCGCTTATTAGCTCATATAACTTAGTGCCCCGTCTTTTATATTGACGTTTCCTAACGTATAGTGATTATTTAAAGCGAAACCAACCGACTTTATATAATGCGAAACGTCTTTTAAGACGTTATATTGTTTTCGTTTTTTTTGTTTTTTTAAGTATTTCTTTCCTGCTTTAACAATATAGCTACTTAAAAGAGCCAGTTTCTTTAACTTGGTAGACATTTTTTTCACTAGTGTTTTAAATTCTAGCACCCTTACATTGGGTAGTTTTTTTATATTGCATCAATGCCACAAACCAAAACCCTTGCCTTATCAAACTACGTAATATGGCATTCGAGAGTAGCTAAGTGTTTTTTCTAAATTTCAAGTTTAAATAAAACATATATTGTCGATTTTAAACTATATTTTTTCTATAATCCAAAGGTAAAATCCTTTGGTTTTTGAATCTTTAACAAATTTAGTAGACTGCAATCCGCAATTAAATTTTGGACTACAGTCTACAAAAAAATCTAGCAAATATACACTTATTTAGAGTGTGTTATTTTGCAAATTCAACGCTTCGTGTCTCACGAATGACGTTTACTTTTATCTGTCCAGGGTATTCTAATTCAGATTCAAGTTTCTTTGCGATGTCCTTTGCTAAAATTGTAGCTCCTGCATCATCAACCTGATCTGGTCTTACGATAACTCGTATTTCCCTTCCTGCCTGAATGGCAAATGATTGCTCTACCCCTGCGAACGAGTTTGCTAAGTTTTCCAATTTTTCTAGTCTTTTTACATAATATTCTATTGACTCACGTCTTGCTCCAGGTCTTGCACCACTTATTGTATCTGCTGCCTGCACAATTATAGCTTCAACGGTTGTTGGCTCTATGTCATTATGATGTGCCGCTATTGCATGAATTACTTTGTCACTTTCACGATACTTCTTTGCAAGCTCCACCCCAATTTGGACATGAGTACCCTCATATTCATGATCAACCGCCTTTCCTATGTCATGTAATAATCCAGCGCGTTTAGCAATTTTGATATCTGCTCCAAGTTCAGCTGCTAAAAGCCCCGCAAGATGCGATACCTCAATAGAATGCTTGAGAACATTTTGTCCATAACTTGTTCGAAATTTCAATCGACCGATAAGTTTAATTAATTCTAAATGAATTCCGTTCAATCCAGCATCATACACAGCGTTCTCGCCAGCTTCCTTAATGGTAGCATCCATATCACGTCTAACACGATCGGCTATTTCCTCGATTCGTCCAGGATGAATCCTGCCATCTGCAACTAGTTTCAAAAGAGTTAATCGTGCAACTTCGCGCCTTACAGGATCAAAGCCAGTTAGTGTCACTACATCAGGAGTATCGTCAATAATGACATCAACGCCTGTAACACTTTCAAACGCTTTAATATTGCGACCAACTCTACCAATGATCCGGCCTTTCATGTCCTCACTTGGAAGTTCCACAACCGAAATTGTTGCCTCTGCCGATTGATCAACTGCACAACGCTGTATAGCTAAAGCTACTATATTTTGTGCGCGTTTGTCACCCTCTTCGCGTGCATCTTTCTCAATTTCTCTAATAATATTAACAGCTTCCTTGCGCGCCTCATCCTGCATTTCTTGAATTATGATCTGCTTTGCTTCCTCAGCTGTTAAACCACTTATCCTTTCAATTTCTGCACGCACTTGCTCAGCATGTTTTTCAAATTCTTGCTCAAGATTTTTGACACGTATTTCTCGGGCATCTAATTCTTTAGCAAATCTGTCGACTTGCTCCAACTTTCGTTCAAGCGTTGTCTCTTTTTTGTCAATGATATTCTCTTTTTGACTTACTCTAAACTCATGTTTTTGAATTTCTGCTCTTCTTTCTTTGGATTCCTTTTCAAACTCGCTATGCAATTTGATTTTTTCTTCTTTTATTTCGAGTAATGCGTCTTTTCTTATCGTCTTCGCTTCCGCTCTTGCGTCATCAATTATTCTAGTAAATTCGGTATCTGCATCAAGTTTCTTCTTTTTAAGAATATGTCGATAAACATAAATACCAGCAATTACACCAACTCCAAGCGCTGGAATTGCTACAATAATAGCGATGACATAACTTTGAATCGCACTAATCATAGTCAAACTGCCTAACATTTTAACCTCCTTATTTAAATTTAAATTTTCATGCATTGACTTGACCGTTCGCAAGTATCAAATCAATACGCTTAGTATAGATATTTGTATCAAAAAAGTCAATTGTATTGACATATTTGTGTTAGATACACAAACGATAATTGCCAAAGAAAAAATCACATTTAGTGAAATTTAACTTGGCAATTTGAATACGTGTTCTTGCAATTTTATGTTTATGTAACTCATATTTTCTAGCTCTGTGCATTTATCAATCAATCAAAATGACAAAAAGCTCTTTTTTTATTGATGAGTTAGTACATTATAGAATCATCAGTAATAGCCGAGAAAGGAATGATTTTGAATTCCATTTCGTATTCCATATTTGCAGGCAATCGATATTTTTCGGCTGTCTTAGGTCCACAACTACCTGTCCCAATTCCAGACATAAATCCATCAACATTGATGTAGAGCACCTTACTTTCTACAATATCCTCTTGATGCTTACACTCAGAAAGTGCCTTGTCTGTTATGCGCTTAACGCTAAAATTAAATGGTGTATCGACCATTGAAATCATAAATCCCTGACCTTTAGTATTGCGAAACATAGCAAAACGAGTTTCAGTCCTATTGCCACTCTCTTGTGGTCGAATGTATGGCTCAAGAAAACAAGAGGCATTTGTGTCGTAGAGTCCGATTCGAGACTGTTCTTTAAAGTCTGGATAATTCTCCTTATCTCCATTACCAAAATATATTACTCTATCATATTCTGGTTTTACCATAAGAATCTTGCCTACCCGTGGCAAATCTGGGAGATTTAGATTTTTCACATCAAGATTAGCTGGCTTAAATTGGCTCTTAATTAATATGACACCGTTAGAATCAATATTATACTGATCAACCACATCAAACAATTTACGACCTAAAGCAGTTAACGAACTTATTAGTGTTACCTTTGCAATCCCATTAATAATATCATAATCATATCCTTCTGGGACTAAAGTAACATTGTTGTAGCCGTTATCATTCCAGCCTTTTCGGAATGGATTGTCGTTATCTGTCGGTGCACGGAAAATATTGCTATAAACCGACCCTTTTTTATGCATATTAGCTGGGATGATTGGAAAATAATTGACACCATTGGCAGAATATTCTGTTACTATGCCTTTTAGTGTGTCAAACTGTACCTTTCCAGCACTAAAGTGCACAACTAACTTTTCTCTCTCCTCATCAATAGAAATAGCTCCAAATGTTGCACTCTTAATTCCAACATTGAAAGGAGACTCGGACAATTTTAATTGCTCAAATGCAATTACATTATTTCCATCAAAATAATCTAGATTGATAAAACTATCACCAATTGGGTCATCTAATAAAAAATTTATTCTTTCCTTCCCACCTGGTGGTATATCCAAAGTTGTTTCAAAACGCCCTGTTTTAGTTACTCCATTTTGGATAGTACCCTTTATAGTTATATATCCTGATGAACGAAAAGCATTCATGTTTGTTATTTCTAGAACTCCACGCTTATCAATTAGCGTTGCTCTAAGCGGTCTGTAAACATTTCTCATTGCATAAGCTGCTGTGTGTGGTGTCCTATCTGCAAAGAATAATCCATCAGCACAGAAATTCCCATCATGAGTGTATTCACCGTGATCGCCACCATATGTGTATTTATACTTTGAATTTTCATGATATATTGCGTGATCAGAAAACTCCCAAATACACCCACCTAAAGCTTTTTCGTAAGAATAAAAGAGACTCCAGTATGATTCTAGATCACCAGGACCAACGCCCATTGAATGAGCATACTCACATAAAAAATATGGTTTTGAAATTAAAGCCCTGGCTTTTGACCTTGATAATTTTTCATTCCCACTAAGCAGTGACTCTATTCTTTCAGTAGTAGGATACATTTCAGATATCACATCATAGCCAAACTTTGACATCCCCGAAATTCCTTCATAATGAATTGGAATTGGTGTAAGATTTTTTAGTTTGGAATAACAATAATCATGACACTTTATCCCACCAGACTCATTACCTAGTGACCACATAACAATAGAACAGGAATTTCTATCACGATAAAAAAGTCGAGAAACCCGATCCCAAAAATGCCCCATCCATTTTTTGTTACCACTTATCTTTTTTGCCGATACACCATGTGACTCAATATCAGCCTCATCTATAACATATATACCGTACTTGTCGCAAAGCTCAATAAAAAGCGGGTCAGGTGGATAGTGAGATGTTCTCACCGCATTGACATTAAACGCTTTCATTAGCATAATATCGCGTTCGATGTCATCTGGAGTCATATAAAATCCTGTTTTAGGATTATCATCATGGTGGTTTACACCACGCAATTTAATCTTTCTACCATTATAAGTAAAGACACCATTTTTTATAGCTACTGTAGAAAAACCAATTTCCTTTTTTATCGATTCACTGACAACACCGTCTTTTGAAAGTGTTAATACAAGTGAATAAAGGCTCGGAATCTCAGCATTCCATTCCTTGACTCTTAAATCCTCTAATACTATGCTTGTTTCTTGAAGAGCAAATACCTCTTGTTCGGCTAGAAATTTGCCGTTATCGAAAATAGATGCTTTAATTCGATAGCCATTATGATTTTTAATATTAGTAGTAACATACAAGTCATAACCTATTGCATTCTTAACTGGTACGTAACTAAAATCGAGAACATAAGTTGAATTTCTCTCATAGAGCAGAACATCTCTGAAAATTCCTGTATGTCTAAACATGTCTTGATCTTCTAAATAGGAACCGTTACACCACTTGTAAACAAGACATAATATTTCATTTTTGCCTGCTACAACATAATCGGTGATATCGAATTCGGAGGTGTTATGCGAGCCTTCGCCATAACCTACATATTTTCCATTGATATAAAGTTCGATGCATGATGACACGCCCAAGAATGAAATTATTC
>JAITQU010000125.1 GCA_031288735.1 Christensenellaceae bacterium | reverse complement strand
GGTAAAATGAGCTATAACTTGTTTAACCGCTGCTGTAACGTATTGTTTTACCGGCTCTTCATAATTTTTTATTATTTGGTCAAATAGTTTAGGGTTTTCTGTTTTGGCAGACGGCTTGGTCGGTTCGGGCAACTTGTGCGACGTTTCAGTTGGCTTCTTTAGCGGTGGTTTACTTGGTATCTGCGGCGGAACGTCGTACTTTGGAGCTTCATCAATATTGCCAGCAAAAAGCTTTTCTGCAGCACTTTTGCGGATGTAGGCGAGTATATAAGGTGTTTCGTTTCCATTGTAATAGTTCTTGTCTGCAATAGAAATATCACTTTGATAAACAGCACTGTCATTAAACGAAAGCCATTCATTTCCAACTCTTACCTGTGATGTAACATGCCCATTCGCTTCTGTCCCGCTATGGATAAGAATCGAATAAAGTATGTATTCATCACTGATACCTGCAGCGTTGTATTTTTGCAAATTAATTTCGTGCGGAATTTTTACAAACCTGTTAATTTTTTTATGGTCTTTGGAAGTTACAAATCTGCCCAGGTGCATTAACAGTATATTTGGTGCATTTTTAATAGAAGCTGACATAGTTGCAGGTTCAGCAGCATCCTCTTCAGTAAGCCGACACCCACCAATAAGCGGTGTAACTGAAATAAATTTTTCAAGGCATTGCTCAAGGGAAACTGACCCGCTAATAGACAAAGACAAATCGGTTAAGTTATCTTCAATTTCTGATACCACTCGATTTCCTGAATTTAAAACGACACGTGACACTAGACTACCACGAAAATTTTCAAAAAACTTGACAGCTTCCGTTTTTTTGTTTTCGGTTAATTCGCTCTGCAATGCTTCCAAAAGATTTCCTGAAAACCTATGAGCATCTTGTTGCGATGCTTTCTCATGTTTTGTCCATCCTAATCTTGTCCCTAATGCCTCTATAACACCACCCAAATCGGGAACAGGTACTTTTAAATTAGAACCATTTTCTATTAACTGCATAGCAGTAAAAACTTTTCGAAGCTGCATTATCACTAAATTTGGACTAAGTCCTTGTGTGTCAAGTCTGAGTACCATATTCCTAAATCCAGGTATTCTATAAACCTGCTGAACAAAACTGTTTGCATAGCACGAAGCACCAGTGTTCTGCAAACCTGAATAGGGTTTGGATAGCACCAACCTACGCACTTCATGTAGCTTTGGTTCTTTATTCGTCGTCGCCTCGCATATTTCGGCCGTGACTCTCGAGAACTGAAGCTGAATATGTTCAACAATTTGTGAAACATAACGCGTCATTGCAGTGTTGTTTGACGTAAGTAAGTAAAATTTCTTAGCTCCTGATCGATCCCAATAATCAGTTGCAATCAAATTCTCATGGTCATTAGTCGCAATAACTTCTGTGATACTACGCGTCAAATTGCTATCTGGGATTGTTGCAACAATATGTCTTAAATTAAGCAACGTCTCCTTTAAAATTATTGCTTCCACTGATTGGACAGTAAAAACGCTTGAAAAATTTCCAGAATTTGGAAAATCAGAAAGCTCCGAACGTATGGCGTCTTTTATTGGTTCTATAAAACTCTTATTTCTATCATCTGGATCTGGTTTCATTTGCACTATTGTATTTTTAATTGCAGCCAGCACAAGCGGCATTTTTTTAGAAATGTAGTTATTAACATTTTTTATAACTTGCTCTCGTTGCTGTAACATTTTTATATTTAACTTATTCTTTGCATTTGCTACTGCAACAAGATCTCTATAACCAGCAAAAACACTGCCGTCAACAGCAGCTTTTTCAACTATCTGTCGTGCAAATTCAGCGGAACGCAACACGCACAGTATCATTAAATCTTCGAACAGCTTTCCTTTATTTTCTTTTGAAAATATGTTTAGTTTACCATCCGGATATTTTAATGCATAAGTAGAATTAACAAGCACCAAAAGTGCTACTGCAGTATCAGCTGGTTGTTTTAGACCTGCTAAAAAGTGTAAAATTCTATCTTCCTTAAAATCTCCGTTATTCAAACTAATTGAAGAGGTATCATGACAGTACGAAAGCACCATTTCAGCAACTTTTGCTCCCTGCTCATTGAAATTTGCCTTGCCATCGCTGTCAAACGTGAAAAGCAATGGTAACAGCAATTTTGCGTACATTGATAAGTACACCTTTCTCGCAGAATTTGACACTCTAACAGCATACCTGTACATTGTTGCGGAGCTTTCAGCTGGTGTATTCATCACCATATTAAAATTAGTTGCTGCAGAAGCACCAAGAGCAGGATCACTTGTATTGCCAAGAGACATATCGCTTAAAAGCAAACGCAAGTTACCATATTTCCTTGGCACATTATTTCTAATAAAGTTTAGTACGCCGTCTTTGTCCATCTTCAAAATATTACTAGGAATTTTTACTGTTTCTTCGGTTACGCTGAAAAAATGATGACTTAAAAATTGTTTTAAATCAAAATCACCTTCGCCATTTGGAAAGTTTAATAAATCTCCGCCTGCATTATTTTCAGCATTTAATCGAGTTTTAACCTCCCCCAATATGGTACGCGTATTTTGGTTAAAAGAGTTTTCAGAGCTACTTAAAATGCTGTCTATATCTGCCATCGCTGCTGCAATAATGTTACCTGCATCAGTCAAAGTAGAAGCTGTAAAGGTGTTTAAACTTAATGCTATAGGTGCTGGATTGTTAATTAACAACGCTTCTGTTGAGTCTACTGCAGCTATTGCTTTTTCATAATTAGAAGCGTCGTCATTATGCTTGTTAACTGTATTTTGAATACTACTAAAGCTATCCTGTTCAATAGCTTTGCAAGCTTCTTTAATTGTATCTGAAACAGTTTGTGGGCTTGGGTTTAGATTCGTGCTTGCTTTAAAAATATTTTCTATTACAAACGCTTCGTTAGCATCTGGAAAAATATTGTTTAGTATATTTGCGTTTTTTCTTTCTTTTCCGTTTTTTGCAGCTTTACTGGCAAGAGCATCGAATATGCTAGTGTTTTTCTTCCTGTGCAAAATTGGCGTTAACTCGGTGACGACATGTTTTATGATTGCACGATTCAAGACGTCAATGTTATACAATTCCTCAAGCACTTTTCTGTCTGTCGCATCAACTTGAACAGAAATTTTGCTTTTTGAACTATCACCTAAATCTATTAAGAAGCGTTCGGATTGTGCAAACACACTAATCTCTCGCACTAAATTTGTAGCTTGTTTTTTAACATATGCTTTTAATATTGCAATGTTTTCGGCAACTTTAATTTGGTCGTTAACACTAACCTCTTTTGGTTTTGATATCGGCGGCTGACGCTTTGGAATAATCAGTTTTTGTGGATTATTAACAATAAAAGGAAATTGAGCACCCGGGTCAGCACCTGCAACTGCTCGGGCAATACTGACCAGCCACGTATGGTGGCTAACATTATCTATGCTACCACCAGCTGTAGACCCAAATTTTGCAACTTCTGCTCCTGCTGTGTTCACAGTTTCTAGTGCAAAACCTTTGACATTCAATGTACATAATGCAAACAACCCTTCAATCAACTCTCTCCCAACATCATGATTACCACAGTACGCTACGATCAACTGCACTAAATTCTCAATTTCTGGATTTTGACCTACAAATAGCTGGGTCATAAGGCTTTGTGATTTCACAGTACTTTGCGGAACAATATATCTGGTTACATAAACATTAAGATAATCAGGCAAATATTTTGTAAAAATCAAACTCGTTGATCGCCATAGTTCCATGTCAAATCTAATTTGATCATCTCTGGTGTCTTTAATAAGAAACGATCCCAAAAACGGTTGTGTGTATATTGTCAAAATTACTTTATTGCTACTCTTGTCATCAACCATCAGCTTAAATATCTCTTTGCTATCTTCGCCGCTAAACTTTACTTCAACATTATCGCCATACACCTCTTTGTATGATTTTTCATTAAACAAAAACCCGAATTCGTCAAAAATAGGATAAGTATAGTATGTTTTTGTCATGTAAATATAATCTCTCATTTTTTTAAAAGTCGGGGCCATAAGTATATCGTTAAGCTTCGCGTCTCTTGGTAGAAAATTTGTAGCAATTTTGTTCATTGTGCTATCTATCATAGTAGCAGAAGCGTTCAGTGTATCACTGCTAATCGTGTTTGATAGCTGTCGTTGAATACGTGCGACACTAGCATTCGAACGTTCATACTTTTCTCCAAAAGTAACTTTCTGATTTAACATAATTTCATACAGACTTGCTGCACTTTTTAACCCTTGCGCCATTAAAGAAGAATTAAATACGTTTGTATCGGCAGTTGTAATTTGTGGTGGCAGTTGAGTGTAGAGTTTAGGAACAAATTTTTCAGGATAGTGAAAAGCCATAGCTGACTTTCCTGAGTGGTCAGTGTAACTCTGGCTAAAATTCGGATTTTCTTTCATCTGTGATGCAATTTTGCTTGCATCTTGAATTAATCTCTGTATCGGCTGGATAACTTTTTGAGCAAAATAACTTGGTTGGCTTGGTGGTGTAGGAACAGCAGTTTTTTTATTAAGTTGCTGTTGGTTTATTTTTTTTGTTTGCAATGGATATTTCGGCTCTACCGCTTCCACTTGTTTAGCTTTTTTTGCTTGGGTCTCTTGCACTATATCAAACACGAAATTACGTATCAACACTTTGTTTAGGTTTACAGTGTCTTTTACAAATTTATCAACTTCCGTTGTCGATGTGCCAAATTTGGACAAAAAAGTATATAACGCATTAGAAAAATCTGTGTCTTTAACACTACTTGCCATCACTAAAACTGACTCTCTAATTGATTTGTCCATCATAGTCGTTGTTATATACGAAAATTTAGTCGGTACACTGAGTTTCTGAGGTACTGGTATAGCACGGTTTTCTTTAAATGCACTACTTAATTCTGCCAATCTATTGAGTACATATACATCCATTGCCACCTGAGCTCGTGTACGGTCCAATTGTTCCAACATTTGATTTTGATTTATATTTTGCTCTTCAAAACTGGAATTAGATTTGTAGCTGCTACTGCTGTTGGGTTTTTTGCTATTATTCTTACCCTTCAATCGCTTTGTACTGGTTGGATGCTCCTTCCAGTGGGATCGCTGCTTACGCGAGTGCAAGCGGCTGGTGTCGTCTTCTAACTGTCGCTTTGGCAGCTGACTCTGCGGTATTTCAAACAAATTAGTAAAAGAATCTTCGTCAACAAATTCGGGGTTAGTTTTTTCAAGCTGTCTTGTCGGGTTTTCAGCATCGTCAGTTGAAAATTCAAACCGCTGATACTGAAGGTTTTCGCTAAGTTTAGAAGTAGTCCGCGTCCGCGTCTGCAAATGCTCTGTCTTGAACAAACCACCAAAATATAAAAATTGCTCGTTATTATTAAACAACCCCGGTACTTTTTGTGCTTGTTTTTTTAATTTTTCCAGTTCTGATAGAAAAGCGTCTCGTTGTTTCCGTGTATCAGATATTTCCGCATCAAAAGCTTTTACAATATTTTCCTCGGCTGCTCGCACATGCATTGCAATTTCCTGCGTTTTCATGTTAAGTTCTTCGTAGAATTTTTGTTTACGGACAAGCTTGTTCTCTTTTTGTGTATCGTTAGTATTTACTTGAAACTCCACAAACGCCAACTCTTCTTCTCTTTCTGTTTTTGCCAATTCCAGATAATGTTCCAACAGGTTCTGATAATTTGTTAATCCTTGCAACTCTCTTAAACGCTCTTGTTGCTGTATTGTTTTTTCAGCATATTTCAGACTTGAAAACGCTTTATTCACCTCAAATTTTAATTGCCTATGCTGTTTCTCTATATTTTCCTGTTTTTTTATAGCTGCTTCTCTTTTCCTAAATTCTGGAAATATCAAATTGTTCTCATTCTTACTTATTGTAACTTCTTGCTCATTTGCAATAATATTTTTTTGGTTTGCAATCAATACTGCTTGAGCTGCCTTCACAAATTCATCGGCATCACA